>JBBRVF010000025.1:0-9725 GCA_038247145.1 Solirubrobacterales bacterium
ACATCTCGCTGCACCCTCTCGACGTCCCCGACGGCGAACCCTTTGTTGCCGAGCGTGGTGATCGCGCCGTCGAGGTCGGATCCGACTACCCGCGGCACATCGACGGTATTGTCGCGCAGCATGCCCCAGAGGATCAGGGCGATCAGCACTGCGGCGATCGCGCCGACGATCCAGGGCCATTTGCTGTTGGGTTCTTCGTAGACCTCTTCCGGACTGGCTTCGGCCGCATCGAGAGCTCTTATGAAGGAGTCGGCGTCCTGGTAACGCTCGTGAGGCTCGCGACGCAGCGCGGTCATCACGACTGCGTCCAGCGCCGGTGAAACGTCGGGATTCCAGGCACTCGGTGCCGGTGGCTGTTCGGAAAGCTGTTTAAGCGCGACTGCGACTGCTGTCTCGCCCTCGAAAGGCACCCTTCCGGTGAGGCATTCGTAGAGGATCACGCCGACCGAGTAGAGGTCGGAGGGCGGGCCGACTTCGTAGCCCTCGGCCTGCTCGGGCGAGAGGTAGTTGACCGTCCCGAGGATGGATCCGGCCTCGGTGATCTCGGAGAGGCCTGCCCTGGCGATGCCGAAGTCGGTCACCGTGGCCAGGCCGGTCGAATCGACGATCACATTCATCGGCTTGAGGTCGCGGTGGATCACCCCGTGCCGGTGAGCGAAGCCCGCCGCCTCAAGGATCTGGCGCACGATCGCCACCGACTCGGTCGGTGTCAGGCCGAAGTTGATCAGGTCCCTGAGGGTGCGACCTTCCAGATAGGCCATCGCGATGTAATAGGTGTGGTCAACCTGGCCGCGGTCGAAGATCGAGACGATGTTGACCTGCTGAAGACCGGCCGCCGCTTCGGCCTCCCGGCGAAAGCGGCTGATGAACTCTTCGTCCCGGGCGAACTGGTCGTGGAGGACCTTCAGCGCCACGCGGCGCGGCAGGTGGAGGTCCTCGGCCAGCCAGACATCGGCCATACCGCCGGATCCGATCCTCGAGACGACCCGGTAACGGCCGTCCACCACTGCTCCCTCTGTCAATCGGGCCATCTCTTATCCACCAATCAGTGTCTGCATCACGCCGGCTGCTATCGGAGCCGCAACCGTACCGCCTTGGCCGTCGGTGCACTCGACCGTCGCCGCGACGGCAATCTGCGGGTCATCCGCCGGAGCGAATCCGACGAACCAGGCCTGGTTGGGGAGGCCGGCGCACTCCTCGCGTCCCGGTACTTCGGCAGTGCCGGTCTTGCCGGCGACATCGATCCCGCTGAGCGCGGCCGCGGTGCCGGTGCCTTCATCGACTACGGCGCGCATCGCCTCGGTCAGCTGGGCCGCCGTCTCCTCCGACATCACCTCCGACTGGCGCGAGGGTTCCATGGTGTCTACCGTGCGGCCGTCTACATCGCTGACCCGGTCCCAGATCCGGGGCTTCATCAGGTCGCCGTCGTTGGCGATCGTCGCCGCGATCTCGGCCATCTGGATCGGGGTGGCGAGCAGCCTCTCCTGGCCGATCGCGATCCTCGAAATATCGACGCCTTCGCCGGCCCGCAGCAAGTCGGCGCCGTCGAAGACACCGCTGGTTGCCAGCTGGAAATCCGGCAAATCTATGTCGGGCTTCTGGTTGAAGCCGAAGCGGTCCATGTATTCGTAGAGCGTCTCCTCGCCGACCCGGCGGCCGAGCTTCGCGAAAAAGGTGTTGACCGAGTTGGTCAGCGCGGTGGTGACGTCGATCTCACCGAAGGCGCTACCGCCCGAGTTGGCCAGCGGCTGACCCTGGACCGTAAGGGAGGCCGGAGCATCGATCAAGGTTTCGAGATCGATGTTGCCGCTGTCGAGGGCGGCGGCGGCGGTCACCAGCTTGAAAGTCGAGCCAGGCGGATACTGACTCTGAACGGCCCGGTTGACCAGCGGTGCCGCGGGATCCTGACTGAGCTCGGAGAAATCCTCCGGAATCAGGTTCGGATCGTAGGGTGGTTGGCTGACCATCGCGCGAACACGACCTGAGTCCGGTTCGATCGCGACCACCGCACCGGGGCGGCCGGCCAGCAGGTCGAAGGCGGCCTGCTGGGCGGTCGGGTCCAGACTCGTCGTGATGTTGTTGCCGACTGGCTCACGGCCGCGAATTTGGTCGAACAGCGTGGTGAACTCGGAGTTCTGGCCGGTCAGCTCGTCGTTGTGGAACTTCTCGAACTCCGAGTTGGCCAGGTCGACGAAGTTGTAGCCGATCGGGTGGCCGAACAGACCTGCAGTCGGGTACTCGCGAATGAACTGGCGCGATGCTCCCTGTCCGGTGCCGACCGACTTCGCGATCAGGGTTCCGTCAGCGGCGACTATGCGACCACGCTTGATCTGCTGGGCCTTGAACAGCGGCCTCTTGTTCGCGGTCTGCTGCTTGAGGGCTTCGGCCCCGAAGACGGCCCACTCGGAAGTGAAGGCGACCAGCACCGCGAAACACAGCGCGATGAAGCCGAACAGCCTGAGGATGCGTGCGTTCATGACCAGACCCCGGTCGGAGGCGTCGGGGCATCCCGGCGGGCCTCACGGCGGGCGCGGTCCGAGATCAGCAGCAGCAGAGCCAGCAGGATGAAGTTGGCGAGGATCGAGCTGCCGCCGTAGGAAACCAGGGGCAGGGTGACCCCGGTCAGCGGGATCACCCTGGTGACTCCACCGATGATCACGAATGCCTGGAAAGCGAAGACCGTGGTCAGGCCGGTGGCGAGCAGCTTCGAGAAGCCATCGTTGGCGATCATCGCGATCTTGAACCCGCGGGCGGCGACCAGCAGGTAGATGCTGATCACGGCAGCGCCGCCGAACAGTCCCAGCTCGGAGACGATCAGGCTGTAGATCAGGTCGGTGTGGGCGGCCGGCAGCAGGCCGTCGCCCGCTCCGCCGGGTATGACCACCAGCGATCTGGCGAAGCCTTCGCCGAACAACCCGCCGTCGGCCTGGGCGAAGATCGACTGCAGTACCTGGTAGCCGGCGTCGGAAGGGTCCTGATACGGGTCGAGCCAGATGTTTACCCGGTCGGTGACGTGGGAGACCGTCGAGTAGATGAACCAGGCCCCGGCCATGAACATCGTCATGCCGATGACCACAAAGGAGAGCCTTCCAGTGGCGACGTAGAGCAGCGCCAGGAAGGCGGCAAAGAACATCAACGAGCTGCCGAGGTCGCGGATGAAGATCAGCATGAACATCGACGCACCCCAGACCACCAGCAGCGGGCCCAGGTGTTTGATCGGCGGCAGGGTGACTCCGAGAACCCGCTTTGCGCCGACCACCAGCAGCTCCCGGTGCTCCCGCAGATAGCTCGCGAGGAAAACGACGATGCAGATCTTGGCCAGCTCGACCGGCTGGAAGCTGATCGGGCCGAGTCTGACGCCGAGATAGGCGCCGTTGACCTGCTCGCCGAGCAATGGCAAGCGTGGTGCCAGCAACAGTCCGATCCCGACCAGGGCGATCGTATAGCGATAGCGCTCGAGCACCGAGTAGTCGCGGAGGAAGTGGACCACCACCGCGAACAAGACCAGACCGAGCACGAACCAGTTGGCCTGGTCGCGGGCCAGGTCGCGGGCAAGTTCAGCGTCGAGCCGGTAGATCATCACCAGGCCGATCGCGGTGAGCAGGGCCATCAGCGGGAAAAGGTAAGGATCGGCTTCGGGCAGGCGGATCCGGATGTAGATGTGTGTGGCCAGGCAGACCGCGAGGAAGTAGAGCCCGTAGGAAAGGCTGAGGTTGCCGAGCTGGCTGTCGTTCTGTGAAAAGACTGCGGCGAAGCCGATGGTCAGCAGCAGGGCGACCGGAATCAGCGCGACAAGTTCGCGGTTACGTGCCGAACTGCGCCTGGGGGCCGACCTGCCCGCCGCCCGGGCCTCCACTAGCTGCCCTCGTTGCTCTCGATGTCCTCGATCAGCGACGTGGCGTCGTCGCGGGAGCGGAACGAGTGTCCGGTCACCGCATCCTGTCGCTGGGTAACGAGATCGGAAGTCTGTACGGCCGCGGAGTACTTGCGCTGGTAGAGGGAAACCCCGAACGGCAGTTCATAGGGCAGACCCCTGTAGAGGGCCACGCGACCGGCGTCGTCGGTGCCGAGAAACCAGACCTGCCGGCTCGCCGCGAAGGCGCCGCCAGCCAGAACCGCGAGGATCAGGAATGCGGCCAGCGACTTGACCAGGATCCCGCCGACCCCGGCTCCCCGGCGCCGTCTTTCGGTCGACCCTGCGCCCTCTTCCAGACCGGCCCTGCGACCCCGGTTCCGGGTCCTCGAGATCAGGGTCGGACCGTCGGTTCGGGCGATCGGATCGGCCGGGTCCTCGATCTGGAAGAGCAGCACGGTTATGTTGTCGCGCCCGCCGGCGACGTTCGCTTCGTCAACCAGCGCGCGCGTGGCGGCGTCGAGGCTCGCGGCCTCCTCGATGATCACCCTGATCCGCTCGTCGGCCAGCATCGTGGTCAGGCCGTCGGAGCAGAGCATGAAGATGTCCCCGGGCTCGGCCGGGACGCTCTGGAGATCGACCTCGACCTCCGGTTCCGGACCGAGCGCACGGGTGATGATCGAGCGCTGCGGATGATCCTCGGCCTGCTCTTCGGTGATCTGCCCCCTCCGGCGCATCTCTTCGACCAGCGAGTGGTCTCGGGTCAGCCGCTGGATAATGCCGTCGCGGAGCCGGTAGGCGCGCGAGTCGCCGACATGTGCGATCACCACCTCTTCGCGCTCGGAATCGACGGCGGCGGCGGTGATCGTGGTTCCCATGCCGGCGAGCGACGAGTCGGAGTGGGCCTGGTCGTGAATCGTGCGGTTGGCCAGCCCGATCGAGCTCTCGAGGGCTTCCTCGGGCTGTCCGTCGGGAAGGCCCTCGTCGAAGGCCTGGATTGCGGTCATCGAGGCGACCTCCCCCGCCTGGGCGCCGCCCATTCCGTCAGCCACCACGAACAGGGGCGCCCGGGCCAGCATCGAATCCTCATTCGCCTGACGCTGGCGACCGGTGTCGGTCCTCTCGGAGTGTCGGGAAACTCGAATCATCTAGTCATCCAGCTCGAATCGGAATGAAGTGTCGCCGATCGCGATCTTCGCGCCGTCCGGGACCTCAACTTCGCCGATCACCGGCGCGCCGTTCAGCAGGGTGCCGTTGGTCGAGTTCATGTCCTCGATGAAGTATCGATCGGCCCGAGGGTAGACCCTCGCGTGGAGGCCGGAGGCGTAGCTGTCGGAGAAGACGATGTCGGCTTCACCCGATCGGCCGAGCGTGACGCCTCCGAAAAGATCGAACCTGCTGCCCGGGTCGAGGTTGTCGCTCGCCTGGACGACCAGCCACGCATCCCGGGAGGAGCCGCCACCCCGGAGTCCGGTCTCCGGTGCCGAGGCTGGTCCGGAGCTCCTCTTGAGATCCTTCCTCGCGCTGTTGGCGATCCACAGCAGGAACAGGTAGAGGACGCCGAGGAAAGCGAACTTGAGTGCAATTGAGACCGGTTCGAAATCCAATGGACCGCCGAACTTACCCTTCCAGCCCGAAGCGGAACGTGGTCGTGCCGAGGGTCACCTGGTCGCCGTCTCGAAGGCGCGAAGAGGGCATTCGCCGTCCGTTGACCTTGATCCCGTTGGTCGAGTTCATGTCGACGATCTCCCAGCTGCCGTCGTTCGTCTGCCGCAGTTCGGCGTGGCGGCGGGAGATGTTCGGATCCGGCAGTACGCAGTCGGCTTCGTCGGAGCGTCCGATGACCGCCTTGGATCCGGGCACGGCGATGCGCTTTCCGTTGGCCTCGATGAACGCTTCCTGAAGGCGGTTGCTCGGCTCCACCGGAGCGAGAGAAGGCTGCTTGGGCGGGGTCGTATAGACCATCGTCTTTCCTTCTTCGGCCTGGCGGGGCCTTTCGCCTTCCCGGGCCGGCGCCTTGACCAGCCGGGTCTGGATACCGAACTCGCCCAACCGCAGGCGGTCGTCGGTATTGAACTTGACTTCGGGCCGGGTCAGGAGGTCGTAACCGCGATTGCGGGCGTGTTCGAGCAGGTATCCGGAGAGCTCCTGCTCCAGCGAGCGTTCATAACCCTCGAGCTTCTCGCGGTCCTGAGACGAGAGGTGCACCGTGTACTCGTTCGGGACATAGACCCGGGAAACCGAAGCGGTCTTGTGGGAATCCATCTCCTTGGCCAGCTTGCGGGCAAGCTCGACCGGCTGGACCTCGGAACTGAAGGCGCGGCTGAAGACTCCCTCGACAAGGCCTTCGATGCGAGCTTCGAAGGTGCGGAACAGACTCACAGCCGCACCCCGCGGCTGCCCGTCTTCGGGTCATTGGGCATTCGGGACACGTTCGGATTCTACGCCAGCAAGCCTGATCACCTGAGGTCGTGGGCGATCGCGGCGATCTCTCACCCTCGACACAACCGCTCCGAGGACCACTGAAAGCAGCAGCCAGACAACCAGGGCGACCAGATAGGTGGAAGAGGTCAGGATCGGGATCGCCAGGTCGTTGAAGAAGGCCGGGACAGACCGGCTCCACTCCCCCGACACTTCGGAAAAACGCGCGAAGAGCAGGCCCCGGCCGGTCACCGCCTCGGCGAAGGCGGTCAGGGTGAGGCCGGCGACAGCTGCGACCACCCGGTCACGGCGACTGTTGGCCAGGGCTGCGAATGCGGGCGTCGCCGGCGCAAGCCCGACAGTCCCGAGCAGCGGGGCGATCGGGATCACCGCGAGAATCCTGCCCGAGCCTCGTACCAGGACCGCCGGCAGGGCGATCAGCAGAACCATCGCCAGGGCGGCGCCCGGCAGCCCCGCGGCAAAGTTCAACCATGCCGCGACACCCAGGCCTGCGGCGAGAAAGCCGAGCCGCGGACTGAGCAGGGTCAGCATCGAAACCACCAGCGCAAGAAGACCGACCGAGGCCGGGTCGGCCTGTCCGCTGGCGATCATCGCCGTCGCGGTCATTCCGCCGGCCACCGCGGCCGCGCCCACCCTCGACGGATCGAGGTCGCCGTCGAAGCCAAAGGAACCGGGCCCGCCAACCGAAAGCGGGCTGGTCCGACGGACCGAATCATCGAGGTATTCGAGGTTGTCTTCGAGGGCCACGCCCAGGTCTTCCACCCCCGGACGCAGGTCCGGCTCGAAGTCCAGGCACGAGTCGATCACGTCAGTCAGGGCGGCGGGCAGGTCCGTCCGGCGGGTGGCCAGCAGTGGCACCTCTTCGCCCAGGGCCCGAGCAGTGGCCCCGGGGGTGGACCTGCGGCGGGGGTTCTCGCCGGTCCAGGCTTCATAGAGGGTCAGCGCCAGCGAGAAGACATCACCGGAAGGTCCGACCGGCAGCCCTTCGGCCTGTTCCGGGGACATGTAAGAAAGAGTGCCGAGCACGTCACCTGTTGCGGTCAGGTCGTCGCAGTCGGTCAGCCTGGCGATGCCGAAATCCATCAGCCGGGCGCCGCCGTCGCGATGCGGGACCATCAGGTTGGCCGGCTTGATGTCGCGGTGGACGACCCCCCTTGCATGGGCGTGGTCGAGTGCCTCGCAGACGTCGGCGCCGATCTCGGCGACTTCACGATCGCTCAGCAGCCGGCGGTCGACCAGATCCCGGACCGTGTCGCCTTCTATCAGCTCGCTGACCAGAAATGCCCGGCCGCCTTCGGCCCCGTATTCGTGGTGGGTGAATTCGAACAGCGTGACGATGCCGGGATGGTTGAGGCGTGCCGCCGCCTGAGCTTCCCTTTTGATTCGCGGACCGCTGCCCCGGTCGGTTTCGATCACCTTGACCGCGACTTCACGCTCCAGCCGCCGATCCCAGGCCCGGTAGACCGTGCCGAAACCTCCGCTACCGAGGCGGTCCTCGATTTCGAACCTCTGCATGAGGGTGGTGCCGATCATCGTTGAGCCGGGATTCGCCGGATTTGACGCCAGCCCTTTGGCTGGGCGACAAGTGGCAGGGCGCAGCCTGGGATGACCCGTGGCGCGGGAAGGGGATAGATTGGCCTCGCCGAATGTCTTTCGGCAAGCCAATCTATGGATTTTCCAGATCCCCAAGACGACTTGGAATTTCCGGACAACGCCGGGGATTCCGACAACGAGACCAGGACCATGCGGACCCGCCGCTCAGGCGGTGGCAGGGGTGGCGGACGCTCGGGCGGGAGCGCATCGGCCACTGAGCGCAAGCAGCTGTTGGTCAGGCGCGGGCTGGCGCTGGGGGCAGGCCTGCTCGTTCTGGTTCTGCTGGTGCTCGGGGCAAGAGGCTGCCTCGACGCACGAAAGAACCGCTCGCTCGAGGACTACTCCTCGAACGTCACCCAGATCGTGGATGAGACGAATACGCTCAGCGAGTCCTTCTTCGGCCTGCTTGACGACCCCGGGGAGCTGTCGGTAACCGAGTTCACCAGCGAGATCGAGTCGGACCGCAGCGCCATGGACGGATTCCTCAGCCGGGTTGAGAAGCTCAGTACGCCCGGCGACATGCAATCAGCCCAGGAACAGATCCTGCTGGTCTACCAGCTGCGGGCCAATGCTATGGAGACGATCGCCACCAGAATGCCGACCGCACTGGGCGATGAAGGTCGGGATAAGGCGATCCAGGGCATTGCCGGCCAGATGGAGGTCCTCGCCGGCTCAGACGTGCTCTACAACCAGATCGCCAGGCATTCGATCGACGACGCGATCGCCAACAACGGGGCTTCGGCGCCGGAGATGCCGCGCAGTGAGTTCGTACCCGACGCCGTCTTCTGGGGCAATCCGGACAATCTCGATTCGGCCCTCAGCGCGGTCGGTGGTGGTACCCGTCCAGCGACCGACGGGGGAGTCCACGGCACCGGCCTCGGAACGGTCTCGATCGGGGGCATCGCACTCGACCCGTCGGTATCCACAGTGATCCCGGCCGACACCGAGCCAGTGGTAGATGCGGAGGTCCAGAACCAGGGCGAATCTGACGAAACCGACGTGACCGTCACGGCTTCGGTCGACGGCGGCAGCGGACTCGACCAGGCGATCCCTTCGCTGGCGATCGGCGAGACTGGAACCGCCTCGATTCTTCTCACGCCCGCCCCGACGGGAGAAGCGCAGATCGAGATAGTCGTTGCTCCGGTTCAGGGCGAGCAGGTGCTCGACAACAACGAGGCGACTTACACCGTCTCCTTCGAATAGGCAGCGGTGAGAGTCGCCTATCTCGGCCCCGCCGGAACCTTCAGTGAAGATGCGGTCCGCGCGAGCGGATTTGCCCCAGAGGGGTTCGAGGAGATTCCTTGCGGCACGATCGTCGAGGTCATCGAAGCGATCGCAGTGGATCTGGCGGATCGGGCGATGGCCCCGATCGACAACTCGATCGAAGGGTCGGTAAGGGATACGGTCGACGGTCTGATCGCGGGAGCCGACTCGGTCAGCATCGTCGGAGAGTACGTCCACGAGATTCGCTCGGCGCTGATCACCGCCAAACCGATGCCGCTCGCCAAAATCACGGCGGTCACCTCGCATCCGCAACCTTTGGCCCAGTGTTCGCGCTTTCTGAAGGAAGAACTTCCCGGAGCCGAGCTGCGCTTCGCCGACAGCACCAGCGCTGCGGTCAGGGAGGTGAGCGAAGGCGAAGACGGCCTGGCCGCCCTCGGGCCGGTCACCGCCGCCGGGATCTACGGATGCAGCGTGATCCGCGAAGGCATCGAAGACGAGCCCGGAAACCTGACCCGTTTCGTCTGGCTGGCGCCGGTCGGCACCGATCCGGAAAGCGGAGGCGGAGCCTGGAAGACGACCGTGGGGTTGTCCGAGCGCGGGGGCGCCCCCCCCC
>JBBRVF010000026.1:0-9682 GCA_038247145.1 Solirubrobacterales bacterium
GGCGTACTTCTCGCGGTCGAGCACCGGCACGCTCTGTCGGGTCAGGACCAGCGCGGTCGGCTGCTCGCGTCGCGGCATGATCACCTTCCAGGCTTCGGCGACCTCGTTGGCGTCGGCCGGACGGATCACGTCGAGCTGCGGGATCGCCCGCAGCGAAGCGATCTGCTCGACCGGCTGGTGGGTCGGTCCGTCTTCGCCAAGTCCGATCGAGTCGTGGGTGAGCCAGTGGACCACCGGCAGCTCCATCAGCGCCGAGAGCCGGATTGCCGGTCTTGCGTAGTCGGAGAAGATCGTGTAGGTAGACCAGATCGGCCGCATGCCGCTCAGGGCCATGCCGTTGGACATCGCCGCCGACTCGTGCTCGCGGATTCCCAGGTGGATGCCGTGGCCGTCGCGCGAGCCCGGCTCGAAGACCCCGGACACGTCGGGCGTCAGTCCGCTCGAGGCAGAGCCGGTGAGGTCGGCGGAACCGCTAATCAGCCAGGGGACATGCGGTGCGATCGCGTTGAGGGTCTTCTGCGCGGCCTTGCGCGTTGCGAGCTGCTCGCCGCTGTCGAAGGTCGGGATGTCAGCCTGCCAGCCGTCGGGGAGGTCGCCGGCCAGCATCTGGCCGACTTCGGTCCGGGCTTCGGTGCCCGCCGCGTCGAATCGCCCGCGCCAGGCAGCGCTCAGCTCGGCGCCGCGTGCGCCGATCCCGTCGCTGAAGTGCTCGTAGACGCCTTCGGGTACGAGGAAGTGCGCGTCTTCAGGCCATCCGTAGGCCTCCTTGGTCAACTTCGTCTCGTCGGCCCCGAGTGGGTTGCCGTGCACGTCGGCGGTATCGACCTTGCTCGGCGAGCCGTAGCCGATGTGGCTGTGGAGGAGGATCATCGTCGGTTTTTGGTTCTCGGCCTTGAACTTGTCCAGGGCCGCGCCGATCTCCTCGAGGTCGTTGGCGTCGTGGACCTGGTGGACGGCCCAGCCGTATGCCTGAAAACGTTTCTCGGTGTCGTCGGTGAAGGCGAGATCGGTGCTTCCGTCGATCGTGATCCGGTTGCTGTCGTAGATCCAGCAGAGGTTGTCGAGTTGCTGGTGGCCGGCCAGAGATGCCGCCTCGTGGGAGACCCCTTCCATCAGATCGCCGTCGCTGCAGATCGAGTACACGTCATAGTCGAAGAGCTCTTCGCCGAAATGGGCGCGCTTCCAGAGGCCGGCTACCGCCAGGCCGACCGACGTGGCGACACCCTGGCCGAGCGGACCGGTGGTGGTCTCGACCCCGGTAGTGATGTGGGACTCGGGATGGCCTGGTGTCGAGGAGCCGAGCTGGCGAAAGTTCTTGATGTCCTCGAGGCTGATCGAAGGCTCGTCGGTGACCACGCCGTCGTGGTCGACCTTGTGAACGCCGGCCAGGTGGATCATCCAATACAGCAGCATCGAGGCATGCCCGGGAGAAAGCACGAAGCGGTCGCGGTTGGGCCAGTGCGGGTCGGCAGGGTCGTACCTGAGGTAGTCCTGCCAGATCTTCAGGGTCAGCGGGGCCAGAGCCATCGCCGTCCCCGGATGTCCGGAGTTGGCCCTGTCGATCGCGTCGATCGAAAGCGTCCGGATCGTATTGATGCTCAGCAGGTCAGGGCTCTGGGAATCGATGGAGTCGGTCACGCGCGGGATCCTAGCGACGGGGAGGCGTCACTGGTTCGTGCTCGGCTCGCCGAGGCCGTGGGATCCGGCCGCGTTCACAGAAGTGGCACTGTCGACCTCGGTGATCACGTGCTGGGGGTCGCCCACGCCGGCGAAGCAGAAAGTGTTTTCGGTATCGGAAGCGGTGTCGAAGTCGACGTCGCCGACGTTGAGCATGCGCTCGAAGGCGGTCTGGGTGTAGTTGACGTTCTGGACCCTCTCCAGGCGGGTTTCCTGGATGTCCCGGGCGATAATGCCGCGCTTGATGTTCAGCCGCCGGTTGGTGATCGTATACACGGTCGCCATACGCCTGACGAAGCCGATCACCACGGTCAGACCCAATGCGACGAGCAGGATGATGAAGACCGTGGCGAAGCCTTCACCGAGGAGTTTGGCCACCAGAGCGATCACGATCGCTATCAGCAGGCCCTTGAGATAGAAGGCGAGGATCGACTTCCACGAGGGGTGCCCCTGGAAGATGATCTGCTCACCCGGACTGGGAGCGAATGACATGTCGGCCAGCATATTCGACAGTCCGGTAACAGTGGAGAGCCGGGTCGCGCCTCGTCCGGCGATCGTCGTACCGTTGCTCCGTGTCTATCGCCAGGGTTGAGCCGCTGACGACGGCCCGCGCCCTGCGGGGACCGTTCGACTACCTGATCCCGGAGCGTTTGGGAGAAATAGCGGTCGGCACGGTGCTTGAGGTTCCTTTCGGCCGGCGCAAGGTCACCGGGGTCGTGGTCGAACTGGCCGAAAGCTCAGATCTTCCCCTGGAGCGACTGGTCGAGCCGGTTCGTATCCTCGGGGATACGACCCCGGGCCTGGTCAGCCTCGGTCTCTGGATCGCACGGGAGTATTGCTCGACCCCGGCCCGCGGTCTGGGGCTGGCCCTGCCGCCGGGGACCGGTACCGGAGGACGGCGCACCAGGGCCAGGGTCGAGACGGTGAACCGGCTGACCGAGGCCGGCCGCCTGGCCCTGGAAGACGGCAGCCGCCTCGGTTCGAAGCAGAGGCAGGTGTTGCGCTCCCTGCTCGAGGGTGAGATGACCGGTGCCGGCCTGATGGCGAGCGCCGCCGCAGACTCATCGACGCTCAAGCGGCTGGCGGCGCGCGGACTGATCGAGCGGGAAGAGGTCCGCGTCAGGCGCCGTCCCGATTCGAACCCGGTCGGCTCGGCCGCGGTCGATGCGCCGGCTCTGACCCCGGACCAGGAGCGCGCCGTGAAGCGCCTTGGCGCCGCCATGGAGTCGGAACAGGGCAGCGAGTTCCTGCTGGCCGGCGTGACCGGTTCCGGCAAAACCGAGGTCTACCTTGCCGCGGTCGAGCGCGCCCTCGCCGCGGGTCGCACCGCGATCGTGCTGGTGCCCGAGATCGGCCTGACCCCGCAGGCTGTCGGTCGCTTCGAAGCGCGGCTGGGCGAGCGGGTTGCCGTTCTCCACTCGGCCCTCTCTGCCGGGCAGCGCTACGACGAGTGGCAGCGACTCAAATCCGGCGAGGCGACCGTCTGCGTGGGACCGAGATCGGCCGTCTTCGCCCCGCTGGGCGATCTCGGGCTGATCGTCGTCGACGAGGAACACGATCCTTCCTACAAGCAGGAGAGCGACCCCCGCTACGACGCCCGCGAGGTCGCCCGCCGACGGGCGCGGGAGGCCGGAGCCCTGCTGGTCTTCGGCACCGCCACGCCGCGCCCAGAGACGTGGGGCAGCTTCGAGCGGATCGAGCTCGCCAGCCGGGTCGACGGCCTCGGCATGCCTCCGGTAGAGATCGTTGACATGCGCGAGGCCGATCCCCGCGCCGGAGCGATCCACCAGACGACGATGGATGCGCTAAGCGTCGTGCGCCGGGAGGAGGGCAAGGCGATCGTGATGATCAACCGCCGCGGCTTCGCCCCCTGGCTGATCTGCCGGACCTGCGGTCATCACTGGGGTTGTCCGAACTGCGACGTCTCGTTGATCGTGCACCGCGAATCCGACCAGCTGATCTGCCATCACTGCAGTCACTCCGAGCCGCTGCCGCGCCGATGTACCGACTGCGGCGGCTCCACGCTGGCCCAGTCGGGGGCCGGCACCCAGCGGATCGAGCGGCTGCTGGCCGAAGCCATGTCGCCGATGCCGGTATTCCGTCTCGACGCCGATACCAGCGCCGGCCCCGGCGGACACGGACGGGTCCTCGGCGCCTTCGACCGGGCCGAAAGCGCCATCCTTGTCGGCACCCAGATGGTTGCCAAGGGTCATGACTTTCCGGAGGTGACCCTCAGCGTCATCCTCGACGCCGACGCCACGCTCAGATTTCCCGACTTCCGGGCCGAGGAGCGCACTTTCTCGCTGGTCACACAGTTGGCGGGGCGCAGCGGCCGGGGCGCTGCCGGTGGCCGGGTGATCGTCCAGACCCTGGCGCCGGACGCAGCCAGCATCCGCTCGGCGGCCGGGCACGACTCTCCCGGCTTCCTCGAAGGCGAGCTGGAAAGGAGGCGGGAACTCGACTACCCGCCTTTCTCCCACCTGATCAGGATCACGCTCGCCACTGAAGACGAACCGGCCCTCGACCGCGCAGCGGCCCAGGTGCGAGAGCGCCTTTCGGGGGTGCTTCCCGAGGGTGCTTTCCTGCTCGGGCCGGCGCCGATGTTCCGCGCCCGCAACCGCTTCCGGCGCCGGCTTCTGGTCAAGTCCGGTAGCAGGACGGAGACAGTCACGGCGGTCCACGGAGAGGTCGAAGCGATGCTGGCGGACCGCGTCCTCAGGGGGATCGTGCTCAGCGTCGACGTCGATCCGCAGTAGGCGGGGCTCGGCGGTACGGACGCTAAACTGGCTGCCGATGACACAGGATCAGGACACAGTCACGGAAACGGTCGAACTCGAGGAGGAGACTCCGGTCGAGACGGCCTCAGCGGCCCCCGGACTCGACGAAGAAACACTCAGAAAGCGTGAAGCCGCCCTCGCCCAGGTGGTTCAGTACGGCGATCCGGTGCTGAAGAGCCGCGCCTCGGACGTGACCGAGTTCGACGACGCCCTCTCGGAGGAGGTCGATCGCATGATCGTGCTGATGCAGGAGAGCCTCGGGGTCGGCCTGGCCGCCAATCAGGTCGGCAGGCTGCGCCGTCTGCTCGTCTTCCAGACCAATTCCGACGCGGTGCCCCAGGCCCTGGTCAACCCGGAAGTCGAGTGGCTCTCGGAGGAAACCGAACCGATGATCGAAGGCTGCCTCAGCCTGCCGCGGGTCGTGGTCGAGGTCGAGCGTCCGCTCTACGCCCGGGTCAGCGGCCAGGATCGCACCGGCGCCGACATCGTGATCGAGGCCTCGGGCCACGAAGCCCGCGTGCTGCAGCATGAGATCGACCACCTCGACGGGGTGCTGATCCTCGACCGCACCGAGCGCTCCCAGCGTCGCGGGGCGCTCAAGGCCCTGCGCCGCGGTGAGAGTTACGCGCCCCCGGACGACGAAGAGCAGTGAGTCGGGGAGCCTTTCTCGGGACATCGGAATTCGCGGCTACGGTCCTCGCACACCTCGCCACCTCCGATCATCGTCCTTCCCTGGCCGTGACCCTGCCTGACAGAAAGCGCGGCCGTGGCCGCAAGCTCCAGCCATCGCCCGTCGCCGAAGCCGCCGACGAGCTCGGGATCGGGGTGCTGAAGAGTGCCAACGTGAACCAGGACGAAGACCGCGAGCGCATCCTCGCGGCCGGTGGCCAGTGGGCTTCGATCTGCGCCTTCGGCCAGATCATCAAGGAGCCGCTGCTGACCGAGGTGCCGATGCTGAACGTTCATCCGTCGCTGCTGCCGAGGTGGCGCGGAGCGGCGCCGATCGAGCGCGCGATCATGGCCGGGGACCAGCAGACCGGCGTCTGCGTGATGCGACTGGTGGCCGGACTCGACTCCGGTCCGGTGGCCCTTCGGCGAGAGCTGCCGATCGCGGTGGACGAGGATTTCGAGCAGGTTTCCGGTCGGCTCGCCGATCTCGGAGGGGAACTGATTGTCGAGGCTATGGATCTGGCCACAGCCGGCCGAATCGCGTGGACCGAGCAGAGCGAGGACGGCCTGACCTACGCCGGGAAGATCGAGTCGGACGAGCGCCGCATCGACCCGAAAATGGCCGTATGTCCGGTCAACGACCTGATCCGGGCGCTGACCCCCCATATCGGAGCCTTCATCGAACTCGACGGCGGAGAACGCCTCGCCGTCCGCTCGGCCACGCCGGCTGGCGAAGGGGCGCTGCCCGACCTGGCGCCCGGGGATTTCGCCGACGACGAAGGCCGGCTCTTCTTTGGTTGCTGCGACGGCGCCCTTGAGCTGCTGGAAGTCCAGCCGGCAGGCGGCAGGGCGATGGATGCCGCCTCTTACCTGCGCGGGCGCGGCACCCCTACGGCGGCGACTTGAGCGAAGTCACGCCCGAGCGCGAGGCCGCCTTCGCGGTACTGCGCCGGACCTTCGAGAAAGACGAATACACCGAGCTGGCCTTCCGGGCCGAGGTCGGCGACCGCGGGCTGGCCGGACGCCGCCGGGCCGCTGCGCAGCGACTCGCCTACGGATCGGTCCAGCGCCGCGGCACCTCGGATGCGATCGTCGCCGGCTACTCGAAGAAGCGCGGCCGAAAGCCCGATCCGCAGGCGATGGCGGCGCTGAGGCTCGGCCTTTTCGAGCTGCTTTTCACCGAAGACGGTGCCGACTACGCTGCGGTCGATCAGGCGGTATCGCTGACCCGCCAGGCAGGCGCCGCCCACGCGGCCGGCTTCGTCAACGCGATGCTGAGGCGCGCCCTGCGGGAGAAGGACTCGCTGCAGCGCCGGCTGGCCGACGACTCGACCCCGAAGGCCGCCGCCTTCGCCCATTCGGCGCCACTCTGGCTGGCCTCGATGTGGTGGGAGCAGCTTGGCGCCGAGCAAGCCCGCACCCTTCTGGCATCGGCCAACCGCCCGGCCGAACGCGCCTTCCGGGTCAACCCGGACCGGACTGACCCGGAGACGATGATCTCGCGCCTTCAGCGCGACGACCTCGACCTGTCCCCGGCAGGGGGCGAGTGGCCGATGGCCTCGCCGGAGCTTGTTATCGCTCGCGGCAACCTCGAAGCCGCCGAGCGCGCCGCCGAAGAGGGCCTGCTGGTGATGCAGTCGCGGGGCTCGGCGGCGGTTGTCGAGGTGCTCGATCCTGGCGCGGGGGAGAGGGTGCTGGACCTTTGTTCCGGTCCGGGGATAAAGACCGGCCAGATCGCTTCCCGGGTCGGCCGCCAGGGCAACACGGTCGCGGTCGATATAAGTACCGACCGGGCCGAGCAGGTCGCCCATCAGGTTCAGCGGCTCGGCCATCACAACGTCCTGGTGGTGGAAGCCGACGGCCGTGACGGCGAGATTCTTTCGAGCTTCGACCGGGCCCTTGTCGACGCGCCCTGCTCCGACCTCGGAGCCCTCGCAGCCCGGCCCGACGCCCGCTGGCGAAAGAGCCCGGCCGTTATCGAGAGGCTGCTGCCGCTCCAGGCCGACCTGCTCGACCGGGCGGCCGATTCACTCGATTCCGGGGGAGTACTCGTCTACTCGACCTGCACAATCTCGAAACGGGAGAACTCCGACCAGGTGGCGGCCCTGGCCGGGAGGAAAGGGCTGGAAGTGGACGACCTGGGGGCGCTCTCGCCGGAGCTCGCTGACGCCTCGGATCCGCGCTGCCTTCAGCTGCTGCCCGACCGCGACCACACCACGGGCTTTTTCATCTCCCGCCTGCGAAAGCCGTGACCGCCGGAGGGCAGGGGATAATCCAGTCTGTGGCTCCCGAACCCGACAAAACGACGCCTGCGCCCGTGGCTCGTCCGGTCTGCCCGGGATGCGGCGAGCCGTGGCTGCGACCGACCCAGCTTCCGGGTAGATTCCGCTGCGTCTACTGCCTCAGTCGGTATGAGCTGGTCAGCCAGTGTCCCGACTGCGGCGTTCACCAGACGATCGCCAGGATGAGCTCGACAGAAGACATGACCTGCCAGACCTGCGGCGGCTCGATGCTGAGGACGATATGAGCAGTTCCGCAAGACGAGAGATCTTCGACGGCATCCACATCGCCCCGTCGATCCTCTCGGCCGACTTCTCCCGGCTCGGCTCGGCCATCGCCGAAGTGATGGACGCCGGCGCCAGGGTGATCCACTTCGACGTGATGGACGGAAGCTTCGTCCCGCCGATTACGATCGGCCCGCTGGTCGCCTCCTCGATCGCCGACCAGGTCCACGACGCCGGAGGAGTGCTCGACGTCCACCTGATGATCGACCAGCCGGACCGACAGTTCGAAGAGTTCGCCAAAGCGGGCGCCGACAGCATCACCTTCCACGCCGAAGCCACGCCGCATGTGCACCGGGCCCTCGGCGCGATCCGCGAACTCGACTGCCTGGCCGGCGTCGCGATCAACCCCGGCACACCGGTTGAGGCGGTCAGCGAACTCCGCGGTTCGTCCGACCTGATCCTGGCGATGACGGTCAACCCGGGCTGGGGAGGACAGGCCTTCATCGAAGGCTCCCCCGACAAGGTCTCAAGACTCAAGGCGATAGCCGGCGACGCTCTGATCGAAGTCGACGGAGGAATCGGAGCCGCGACCGCCGGCCGAATGACCGCCGCCGGAGCCAGCCTCCTGGTAGCCGGATCAGCCGTCTTCGGAGCCAACAACCCAGCCGAGACCTACGCGGAAATTCTTGCCGCGGCCGAAGCCGGCTAGGGCGTTCCTTCCTCCAGGCCGGCCAGTTTGGTACCGATTTCGTCGGGGGTTCCTTCCAGGGGCAGGCCCTCTTTCGGGCCTGAGGGGCGGCGGTAGATGTAGTAGAGGCCGGCGAGCAGGATCAGGGCGGTCAGGGTGAAACCGATCTCGACCCGGCGGTTCACGTCTTCGATTACCGGGATTACGGTCCAGACGATGAAGAAGGCAGCGCAGGAGATCCAGCGGATCGAGGCGCGCCGGGCCTGTCCCTGGGCGACCGAGGCCTGGTTGACCGTCACGGCCGCCAGGTAGAAGCCCATGCCGGCGGTGACCAGCAGCAGACCGAGCCGGTCGTAGCTGAACTTGTCGGAGAAAGCGAGCTGCATCAGCTGCGGGCCGGCAATCAGCACCACGACCGCGGTCAGGGCGGTGAATCCGGTCACGCCGAGCAGCACGTTTCTGATCGACCGGTGGAACTGGGTCTCCGAGTCCGCTTCGGTGCTGTGGTGGAGCGAGGTGAGGTGGGGCAGGATGCTGGTCGAGACGGCCTGGAACAGCTGCAGCGGTGCCCTCGCGATCATCAGCACGTTGAAGATGAATCCGGCGGCGCCGACGCCTTCGATCGCGCTGACCAGAAGCGGCCCGGCGTTGAGGAAGACCTGCTCGCTGAACATGATCAGGAAGACCGAGCCGACGAAGCCCGCACCGTGGGACATCGAGAACTCGGCCCTCTCGGCCTCCATGTCGATCTCGGCTTCGGTTTCATGGCGCTCGGCCCGCTCAGCTGCCTCGCGGCGGGTGCGCCTGGCGATCGCGTAAGGGACGACCATCAGCGAAAGCAGCGGCGCCGCGACGATGCCGATCGCGATCATGGTCTGGCCGGAGAGCAGTCCGACCGCGACCAGGACGGCGAACACGGTGCGGAAAACCGACTCCGAGAGGATCAGTGCCGTGAACAGGCCGAACTGCTGGTGGCCGGCGAAGTAGCCGCGGGCGTAGTAGCTGGCGGCGTAGAACAGCACCGCCGCGAAGAAGATCCAGTACAGGGCGCTGTTGCCGTCCAGCAGGCCGTTCTCGATCGGACCCTTGAGCAGCAGGGCGACGGCGGCGAAGGCGAAGCCGAGCGTGACCTGGATCCGGGCCGCCACCCGCACCGGCCCGGTGTCCGGGTCGCCGCGCTCGATGTGTTCGGAGATGTGCCGTGAGAGCAGCTGGTCTACCGGCCGGTAGAGGGTCGAGACGGTGATGAATACGGCCGACCACAGCACCGTGATCTCGCCGTAGGAATCCCTGTCGAGGTTGTGGGCGGCGATGAAGAAGTAGACATAGGTGATCAGCCCGGTCAGGCCGACCCCGATCGTCAGGAA
>JBBRVF010000027.1:0-9633 GCA_038247145.1 Solirubrobacterales bacterium
TCCTTCATGTACCGTACCGCCTCGCATCGGTTGACACTGAAGGTCGGTGCCGGTCGGGCGCGCTCGTATGGTCCGGCGTTAGGCTGGGGGCACAGCTAAAACTCGACCGATTCAGGAGGCATCAAGATGTCCGAAAGCGTGTACCGCGTGACCGAAGTGGTCGGAGTCAGTTCCGATTCCTGGGAGCAGGCCGCCCGAAATGCAGTCGAGAGGGTCGGCGAGACGGTGCGTGACCTGCGTGTCGCCGAGGTGACCAGGGAAGACCTGACCATCGTCGACGGCAAGATCTCGGAGTTCCGGATCAGGCTGAGCGTTTCGTTCAAGTACGACCGGGCCCAGTAGGGCAAAGATTCGACTCGGCGGCGCAGGGCGCCGCGACCGTCTTCGGGCAGGTTCAGGTCCGGGGGCGGTTATCTGCCTGCGTGACAAGTGCTTCGGCACGCTCCTTAATTCCCAACAGCATCTTCCTTTCCATGATCAGCGAGCCGGGTTCCATCGGCAGAATCCCGATTTTCGCCCCGAGGGTGGGGAGGCGGAAGCGGTTGCGGCTGATCAGCCGGGTCGAATCGCCATCAGGAATCAAGTTGAAGCTCCAGAGCCAGTTGCCGTCGCCGGAGCGGAAGGCGAACGTCTGTCCGGGGCCGACCAGCTCGATTCGCATCGTGTTCGATCCGAGCGCGATCTCGTCGCCCTCTTCGGGGTGCTGGTATTCGGGCATGACGTGGTCGACGCTGTGGATGTCGAGACCGAGCAGGTTCTCGATCCAGTCGTAGGTGTAGACGCCGCCGCGAGGACTCGGGCCCATCTGGGCCAGCCACGGCCAGACCGCGGACGGCGGGGCCTCGATCGTGATCGCCCTGGTCGAGCTGCCGTCTGAATCGGAGAGCAGTTCGTCACCCGGCAGGGTCGAAGCAGCTTCGGCATCCGTGGCACCCCAGGTCAACAAGGGCTCGCGCAGCCACACAAAGTAGAAGACGCCGACACCGAAGGCGGTGAGACCGACTGCGCCGATGCTTCTGCCCGAAATCACCGTCCGATGATCGCAGACAATCTCTGAGGCGGGGTGCGAAGCGGATCGATCAGCGCTGAGGAAGATCGTCAGGAACCGGAACCTCTGCGGGCGACTTGCCGGTCTCGTCATTCCAGTCGTCGAACGCTTCCGCGTCGCGCGCGTCGTGCTGCTGCGAGCCGCCCAGGGCGATCAGGGAACAGGCACCGGGTCCGCGGTTTATCAGCTGTCTCCGGACCCGGGGTGGGACACGCACGACGCCCTGCTCGGCCAGGACCCGCTCTTCACCCTCGACCGAAAGCGTAAGCTGACCCTCCAGGACGATGTAGACCTCCTCCTGGTGCCGGTGGCGGTGGATTCTGCCGCGCTGCCCGGACCCCAGGTTGACCATGCTGAGGCCGAAAGTGGTCACTCCGAGTTCCTTCGCCAGCCACTTGAATCGCCCGGCCTCCGAGAGCTCGGTCGTAGAGAACGTTGGCACCTCTTCCATTTGCTGATCGTAGCCTGCCTGGGACGCAAGTCGTGGAACGTAGCCCGGTAATGTGCCGCCATGTTGAAAACGTCCGTCCCTCGTTGGAGATAGCTGATGTCCGTCGACCCCGAGGACCCGCTCGACGATGTCGTCCTGATCGAAGACGGACTGTGGTCCGAGGGTCCACCCGAGGAGCTCTTCAGGCGACTCCGCTCGGAATGTCCCGTCCACCGGTCGAAGAACATGCCGCCGTTTCCGCATGAGGACGGCTACTGGTCGGTGACGACCGCCCAAGGAGTGCGCGAGGTCAGCCTCGACTGGCAGACCTACTCCTCGGAGCGTGGGGGCATCCTCGCCGGGACCGATGTCGGCATGCCGCTCGAGCTGATGACCTCGATGTTCATCGCACAGGATCCGCCGAAACACGACCGGGTCAAGTCGCTTTTCCAGCGCGGCTTCACGCCCAGGCGCATCGCCGAGCACGAAGAGGCGATCCGTGCGATCGCCCGCGACGTTCTGGACGACCTCGAGGGGCGCAAATCATGCGATCTGGTCGAGGAGGTCGCTCAACCTTTCGTTTCCCGCGTAATCGGCAGCTTCATGGGCCTAGAGCCTGGCGAGGACCTGATCTGGGCCGGGCTGATGAACAGGATCCTCGCCTCCAACGACATCGAGGTGAACCCCGAGGGAATGGAGGCCGTGATGCAGCGCGACCTGCCGGAAGTGTTCGAGAGGGCCCGCAAGCTGATCGAAGAGCGCCGCGGGAACCCGACCGACGACCTCACCAGTGTTCTCGTCCACGCCGAGATCGACGGCGACAGACTCGAGGAGCACGAGATCGTCATGGGCTTCTTCCTGCTGATGGCGGCAGGCAACGACAGCACCAAAGCGACTTACTGCAGCGCGATGAAGGCCCTGCTCGAGAACCGTGACCAGCTCGCCCCCCTTCTCGACGATCGCTCGCTGATCCCCTCCGCTGTAGAGGAGTCGCTGAGGATGTTCCCGGCCTTCGCCCATTTTCGGCGCACCGCCACCCGGGACACCGAACTGCTCGGCCAGCAGATCAAGGAGGGCGAGAAAGTGGTCATGTGGTACGTCTCATCCAACCGGGACGAGAAGCGCTACGAGGACCCGGACCGCTTCGACGTTCGCCGCAACCCGGAGCACCAGGCCTTCGGGGCGGGCGGGCGCCACTTCTGCCTCGGCGCAGCCCTCGCCCGGCTCGAGCTAAAGGTGCTGCTCGAAGAGACGCTTGCCCGGTTCCCGGACATGGCCATTGACGGCGAGCCGCGCTTCATCGACTCCGGCTTCGTCAACCAGCTCCGGGTGCTGCCGGTGAAGCTTCAGTAGGCGGCCCGATCAGGCGGTCGCAGGGCCTCAGATCGCGCCGGTGGAAATCAGCAGCACCAGCAGCGAGATCGGCACGCCGAGGTCACTGATCAGAATCGCGGTATTACCGGGGGCATAGTTTTTGTCACGGAATATCCCGATGATGTGATTGATGCCGGCGAGCAGCAGAAAGAGACCACCAGCCAGGGAGGCTGCAATCCAGGCCTCCGGCTGGTCCAGGTTCGACGCGTAGATCCCCGCCAGCCCGATCCCGAAGCTGGCGAAACCGACCTCGTACTGGAATCCGTTCGTCTCCCAGCCGATGGCTTTGGCGGTCGAACGGGCAAAGACCGTGTGCATGACAACGCCGCCGAGGATGCTCCAGCCCATGCCGAGGAAGAGCATCCACCGCAGGGCCTGCTCGTCAAACGGCGTCGAGGAACCGGCGCCGGGTGCGTCCAAACCCACCAGCGCAAAAACCCAGGACAGGACGAAAAGTAGAGGGGGCGTGTAGGCGATCATGGCGTTGAGCATAGAGATGCGCCGGTCAACCGGTTCTTCTACATCGCCCTGAGCTGATTGTCCGAAATCGTGATCGCTGTCGCTGTGGTCGCGATCTCCCTGGCCCTCTGAGCCGGCGTCCGTCCCTTGCCCGGGCGCAGGAAAAGGAGTAGCTTGCCGTCCATGAAATCACGCCTGAGTCCATCGCTTGCCCTGTCGGTACTCGCACTCTTCGTCGCTCTGGGGGGCACGGGTTATGCGATTTCGAAACTGCCGGCCAACTCGGTCGGCACCAAGCAGGTGAAGAAGAACGCGATCAATTCTTCGAAGGTCAAGGACCGCTCGCTGCTGAAGAAAGACTTCAAGTCCGGACAGCTACCGGCTGGCCCGGCGGGTGCACCGGGCGAGAAGGGCGAGCCCGGGGAGCCGGGCAGCGCCCTCGCTTACGGGTACATCGAGGAATTCGGTGGGCCGGACGTCACCGTCGTAGCGGCGAAGTCGAAGGGGCTTGACAGCTCGATGGTCTCGCGCCCGCAGACCGGCGTCTACTGCTTCGAGCTTTCGAGCCTCGGAACGGTCAGCAACGTAGCCGTCACGGCCGAGTCGAGTTTCAACAGCGTCGCCGAGAGTGACAAGACGGCGTCGGCCCAGTTACTCGAGAACAGTAATTTCGGCCTCGGCTGCCCGAACGACAGCGACATGGTCGTCGTGACCCGGGACCTGAGCGATGCGGCCCCGAAGAACTGGTTCTTCTACGTCACCCTGAACTGAGTTCTTGAAGCCGCGATCGGCGCTGTGGGAATTCCGTGACAGGTCACGACGTTTTTGCATTCCCGCGCAAGAATCCCTAACTTGGCGTCAGGGACCAAGCAGGCGACCGGGGAGTCATCCCCGAAGGTGAGGGGCAGGACAGCATGGGAAGAGGTTTCGCTTCGTTCAGTTGGTCGAAGGCGACGTTTTCGCTGGGACTCTTGATCGCGGCGACTTTCGCTCTGGCGATGCCGTCTGCCGCTGGCGCCGACGACTACCGCCATGTCGGGACCTTCGACGACCCAGATGGCGCCGGCCCTCTCGGAGTGAGCTCTCCGTTGTGGATCGAGGTCGGTCCATCGGGTCGCGTCTACATCCCGAACAACTCGTCGAATACGGTCGAGCAGTATCAGCCGACCGGGTCGGGGGCCAGTTTCTGGACCAGCACGCTGAATCCGGCCGACATCGCAGTGACCGACAATGGCGACACCTATCTGGTTGACAGCGTCAGCGACCTGGTCACCATCCGAAGCGCCGACGGAACTTCTTCAACCACATTCGGCACCTTCGGCACCGGCAACGGTGAATTCGACGAGCCCCGGGGTATCGCGATCGACCCGCGGGACGGCACGGTCTTTGTGGTTGACGCCCTGAACGCTCGGGTTCAGGCTTTCGATCCGGACGGAAACTACAAGTACCAGTTCGGGACTCCCGGGCCCGGAAACGGCGAATTTCTGAACCCCGCCGGGATCGACATCTCCTCCTCGGGCCTCGTTTACGTGACCGATCTGAATCAGGAACGCCTGCAGGTATTCCAGGCCGGACCGGTGTCAGCGACCTTCGTCCAGACGATCGGCAGTCCTGGCTCCGGTCCAGGCCAGTTCGGTGGGCCCGCCGATGTGGCTGTGGGGCGCGACGGCGAGGTCCTTGTGACCGATGCCGGCAACAACCGGGTTCAGGTATTCGACCGCGACGGCAATTTTCAGTCGCAATTCGGGACCTTCGGCACCGGGGATGGCCAGTTCAACCAGCCCGTAGGGATCGCAGCCAATGACCAGGGCGATGTGTGGGTCACCGACTTCATCAGGAACGACGTCCAGCACTTCTACTTCTCGCCGGTGCTGCTTGGCGGACCCAACCGAAACGCCGGATCGGTCGTGATCGGCCAGTCCAGCGCAGATATGCAGGTGATCTTCCAGAACCGGAGCTTCCTGTTTCCGATGTACGTCTTCGGGACCTCGATCACTGGCAGTTCGGACTTTTCGATCCCGGCGGGACAGGACACCTGCGCGTCGGCTTCGATCTTCCCGTGGGACTGGCTCGATCCGCGCGAGTCCTGCGCCATCGACGTCGACTACACGCCGACCTCCGCCGGTCCACAGGCGGCTGTGCTTCGGGTCGACGGCAACCGGCGACAGGTCAACCTGAACGGTGTCGGAGTCGAACCGGACTCCGGACCGACTGGCGCCACCGGAGCCACTGGCGTGACCGGAGCAACTGGTGGTGCGGGAGCAACCGGAGCGACAGGTGCGACCGGCGGCACGGGTTCGACCGGTGCCTCGGGAGGCACGGGAGACACCGGCCCGACCGGTCCTGAAGGCCCGACCGGACCGATCGGTCCGGGGTCGGGCAGTGATTCGCCCCGCTTCAACAAGCTCACGGAAAGGACGGTCAAGGTTCCTTCGAACCGCCGCATCAGGGCCGTGACCGTCAAGTGCCGCGGAGGTAACTGCCGGATCCGCAGGGCGACGGCGCGCTACATCGTCAATGGTGAAGCATTCAGCGGCAAAGAGATCTTCCAGAAGTCGACCTTCGCTTCCGGGAAATCAGCCGTCATCACCGTGAAGGTCCCGAAGCGGGTCTACCGCCGGCTCGACACCAGGAAGTCGGGCACGCTGAATGTCTCTGTGCTGGCCACCTCCAGCAACGGCAGCCGGAACCAGAACACGCTCAGGAACGGTCTGAGGCGCTGATTTGAGGGTCGGCTGATCGATCGTGTGAGGCTGGTCGTCTCCGGTGGGCAGTCCGGGGTAGACCGGGCTGCTCTGGATGCGGCGATCGAGATCGGGACCCCGTGCCGCGGCTGGTGTCCTGTCGGCGGGTGGGCTGAAGACTTCCCTGAGCCACCGGGTCTTCTCGCCATTTATCCGGAGCTTCGAGAGACTCCGTCCGCGGACCCGGCACAGAGGACCGAGTGGAATGCCCGCGATTCCGACGCGACCCTCCTCCTGCTGCCGGACGGAGTTCGCTCGCGGGGAACCCTGTTGACCGAGAGTTTCGCCGCCGGCCTGGGCCGCCCTCTGCTGAGGCTGGACCCTTTCGATCCGGAGGCGCCCGGTGCAGCGATTGCCTTCATCGAGCACCGCTGCCCGGGTGGACGCCTCAACATCGCCGGGCCCCGGGAGAGCGAAGCACCCGGGGTCTATCGGGGGGCCAGGGAGTTGCTCGGCGAGGTACTGGCGCCGGCTCATCGCGCATAGCCAAGGATCGGACCGACGATCAGGCCAGTTTGACCTTTCTCGGGTCGATCGGGTCGTACCAGACCGAGATGCGTAGCCCGACCTCAAAGTCCGAACCGCTGCCGACGAACTTGCGACTGACCTGGAAAGGAGCCGCGTCCTTCGGTCGCACGTCAAGGGTCACCTCGACCATGCGGTAGCCGGTCGCTTCGGCACTGGTGGCTTCGGCACTGACGATCCAGGCGTCAGCGCGGATCAGCCCCGGGTCCGGAGCGCGTTTTCGAGCGGGCCAGTCGAGGTAGGCCAGGACGAATCCGGCGATACCGATACCGGCTGCGCCACCTATCAGCCCGGGAAGGGCCACCGAAGGGGCGAACAGGGCCGCGACCGCCATCGCGAGGCCGGCTAAAAGCATGAACAGGCCGATCAGAAACACGCCTCCAAACTACACCCGGCCCACGGCAGTCACAGACTCTCACACCGTCCGCGATGGCCGACCTATACTCGGAAAAAAGGGATGTCCAATGTGGGCCGCCGAGCCCACGGCGAGGAGTAGTGACGATGGGAATGTTCAAGGACATGCGCGGCCTCCACAAGGCCGGCAAGGAAGAGCAGAAGAAACGCGGCGGTATGTTCAAGATGACCAAGGACGGTCTCGCGCAGGCCAACGAGGCGGTCCAGCGGGTCCAGGCCGACCAGCAGACGGCCGAGAGCCTGGCAAACGACGGGGTTGACGGCCAGGCCACGGTCAACTCGATGGTCGCGACCGGCAAGCAGGTCAACTACCAGCCGGAACTTCAGTTCGAATTGACGGTGGATGTGAACAGCAAGACCAGTGACGTGACCCATGTCCAGGTCGTATCACCGGCGATCATCGGACAGCTCCAACCGGGGGCGACAGTCCCGTGCAAGGTGGATCCGTCGGACCACTCGAAACTCATGATCGGGCTGAGCTGAGTCCCACGCCTGCAGCATCCTTCTGAGTAAGGCCCCGAGGGCCGAAGCCGGAACCTTGCTCTCGTTTTCACCACGGACTCACCGCATCCCTTCGTCACCCCAATAGGCTGGTTGCGTGCCGAACGCCTATCCAGCTCACAGATCCGCTGACGTCGCGCTGAGAGACGGCTCCACAGTTCACATCCGGCCGGTCCGGGCCGAAGATGAAGCCTCGCTGACCGCCTTCTTCGACGAGCTCAGCCCCGAAGCACGCGGTTTTCGTTTCTTCACGGCTGCGGCCAGCACCGAGCGGGCCGCGAGGCTGGCCGTCAGCGTCGATTACGCGGCCGACTACGGTCTGGTCGCCACCCGCGGCGAAGACGATCACGTCGTCGGCCACGGCACCTACATGTCGGACGGCCCCGAGCTGGCCGAGGTCGCCTTCGCGGTCGCCGACTCCCTGGTCGGTCGCGGGCTCGGCACCATCCTGCTCGCCCACCTTGCTGAAGTCGCCGACGAGCACGACATCCCGCTGTTCGAGGCCGAAGTCATGCCCGAGAACCGGCGCATGGTCGAGGTATTCCGCGAGAGCGGCTTCCCGACCGAGATCTCCGCGACCGCCGGGGCGATCCACGTCGAGTTCGGCACCTCCTTTTCGCCAGAGGCCGTCGAGCAGTTCCAGCAGCGCGACCGGCTCGCCGCGGCCGCTGCGGTCCGGCGCTTCCTCGAGCCGGAGTCGGTGGCCGTGATCGGAGCCTCGCGCCGCCGGGGGACGGTCAGCGGCGAGATCTTCCACAACATCCTCGAGGGGGGTTATCAGGGGGTCGTATATCCGGTCAACCCCGCCGCCGACGTGGTCCAGTCGGTCCGCGCCTACCCCGACCTCGGGCAGATCCCCGGCGAGGTCGATCTCGCGGTGATCTCGGTCCCGGCCAGGTACGTCACCGCTGCCGCCCGCGACTGCGCTGCGAAGGGGGTCCCGGCGATCGTCGTCATCTCGGCCGGCTTCGGCGAGGTCGGCGAAGAGGGTCTGGCCCGTCAGCACGAGCTGGTCGAGATCTGCCGCGAGGCGGGAATCCGGCTGGTCGGTCCGAACTGCCTCGGGGTATTGAACACCGATGCCGACACCAGCCTCAACGCCACCTTCGCTCCCGGCATGCCGCCGCGCGGAGGGGTCGGCTTCGTCACCCAGAGCGGGGCCCTCGGCCTCACCCTGATCGACCTCGCCGGAACCCGGGGGCTCGGCGTCTCTTCCTTCGCATCGATCGGCAATCGCGCCGACATCACCGCCAACGACATGCTCGAGTACTGGGAGGAGGACGAGCGCACCCGCGTCGCCATGCTCTACATCGAGTCGTTCTCCAACCCTCGTCGCTTCTCGACGGTGGCCCGCCGGATCGGCCGCAAGAAGCCGGTCGTCGTGGTCAAGAGCGGCCGCTCGGCTGCCGGGGCTCGGGCGACCGAGTCCCATACCGGCGCGCTGATCTCGGCTTCGGACGTGACCGTGGACGCGCTCTTCGACCAGGTCGGGGTGATCCGCACCGACAGCCTCGCCGAGCTGCTCGATGTCGCGTCGCTGCTGGCCAACCAGCCGCTGCCGGCCGGCAGACGGGTCGGAATCATCACCAATGCCGGCGGCCCGGCGATCATGTGCGCCGATACCTGCGAGGCGGTCGGGCTCGAGGTCCCGGCGCTGCCGGACGAGGTCAAGGAGTCGCTGCGCAACATCCTCGCGCCTGAGGCCTCGCTGAACAACCCGGTCGACATGATCGCCACCGCCAGCGCCGGGCAGTACAGGCAGACGATCACTGCAATGGCCGACTGGGACGGCATCGACGCCTTGATCGTGATCTTCATCCGGCCACTGTTGACCAAGGCCGAAGATGTTGCGAACGCAGTCCAGGCGGCATGCGCCGAGTTGCCGCGCGAGCTGCCGGTGCAGGCCGTATTCATGTCGGCCGAGGATCACGCGGCCATGGATCCCGACGGTGGCGTCCCGGTCCACCTCTACCCGGAAGATGCCGCCCGTGCGCTCGGCCGGGTCATGCGCCACGTCGAGTGGCGCTCGCGGCCGTATGAGGAGCCACCGGTATTCGCCGACGCCGACGCCGAGCTCGGGGCGGTGACCATCGCCCGCGCTCTGGAACGCGGGGGGGAATGGCTCGGCATGGAGGAGA
>JBBRVF010000028.1:0-9614 GCA_038247145.1 Solirubrobacterales bacterium
GCCGAACTGCTTGGGAATCGACTTGTCGACGCAGGCCGTTTTTCCGCTCACGTCTGAACAGGACGGCGTCTCGGAGTAGCTGCCGGGAACGGGCGAGCCGTCCTTGGCGCTCTCGTAAGAGCCGGAGGGGATCACAAAGGACGCCCCCCATACGGCGAGCAGCACCAGAGCGAGCACCGAGAAGGCGGTCGGGAACTTCAGCGTCCGCCCTTCGGCCGGGTCGCTTCCCTCAGTCTGTCCGCTATCGCGCTTTTCTTCCTCTTCGCTCATTCTTTTCCCCTCTTTGGACTGGTTACTTGGGTTCCGGCCGTCCCGTCCAGCAGATCGGGAAGGTCGTCGAGAGTTCCGATTGCGGCCCTGCCACCGGTTTCATCGACCATGCGACAGGCGGCTTCGACCTTTGGACCCATCGAGCCGTCGGAGAAGTCGTGAGCGCGCAGCTGGTCGGGTGTGGTATCGAAGGCCGGGTCGCTCTCGTCCACTCCGGGTCGCTTTCATCCACTACCACTCCCGTTATCAGGGCGACCGTGTGGCACCGGTCGGTCGCGTTGTCGATCTCCATCTCGACCACATAGCCGATCTTGCCTTCGCTTTCGGCGTCGAGCACGTCCAGCGGATAGGGAGCGACTTCGTCGTCGGCATCGTTCATCAGTGCCAGCAGGCCGACCTGAGGGCCGTTTCCGTGGGTGACGACGAGCCGGTGCTCGCCGACGGCTGCTGCCAGCTTCCGGGCCGCCTCGCGTGCCGAGCGCAGTTGGCGAGCCGCATCGGGCGACTCATCGCGTGGCAGCAGAGCGTTGCCTCCCAATGCGACCACCGCGACCGACCGACTGTCCTTCTTCACCGTAGTCCCGTCGCTTTATCCATTGGCCTTCCACATGAATAAAGAATGAGCAGGCCCTTTACATCCGTACTTTCCCGCATGTCGAGACCTGTCGGTCCGGGACGATCGCCGCGAAGGATGATCCAGGGCGGTATCGCCAATCCCGGGCTTGCCTCTACCCGGGGTTCACGGTCGCAAAACACGCAGGGCGTTGAGGATCACTGCGACGTCTATCACTTCCTGAAGCAGGGCACCGGCAACCGGTGTCAGGTAGCCGAACGCGGCGAATCCCATCGCGACCATGCTGAGCCCCATCCCGGCGATCACACCCTGACGCGCCACCGACAGCGCCCGGTGGCCGATCGACATCGCGTCGGCAACCCGGTCTACCCGGTCGACGGTCAGCACCGCGTCGGCCGACTCGCTGGCTGCGGTCGCTCCGCGAGCGCCCATTGCGATCCCGACATCGGCCAGGGCCAGGGCCGGGGCGTCATTGACCCCGTCGCCGACCATCGCCACGGTGCCCGTCGCCCGGGCCTGCTCTTTTCGGACGACCTCCAGCTTGTCTTCGGGACTGCAGTCGGCGAACACTTCGTCGATACCGGTCGAAGCCGCGATCTGATCGGCCACGGCGCGGTCGTCGCCGGTGACAAGGACCAGCCGCTTGACGCCGGCCTGTCGCAGGTGCGCGATCATCTCGCCGGCGTCGTCGCGGGCCGGGTCGGCCAGTTCGACGGCCCCGGCCAGCTTGCCGTCAACCGCGATCGAGATCACCGCCGCGCCGGGCTGGTTGGTCGCGAGGCTGCGGTCGAGTTCAGGCGAGCTGGCCATGCCGAGGCCACCGGTCAGCCAGGCCAGGCGTCCGAGCGCGACCCGTCGGCCGTCGACTTGGCCGAGGATGCCCTGGCCGAGAGTCTCTTCGGTCCCGATCGGGATGTCGAGTTCGGCTCCGCGCTCCCTGGTAGCGGCGACCAGCGCTTCGGCCAGGACGTGGGGGGAGGCCTGGTCCAGCGAGGCGCCCAGGCGAAGTAGTTCGTCAGCGTCGGTTCCGTCCAGCGCGATCACCCGGCTGATCGTCGGCTTGCCGGTGGTCAGCGTGCCGGTCTTGTCGAGCAGCACGGTCTCGGCGTTGCCCATCGCCTCGATCGCCCCGCCGCCCTTGACGATGATTCCCCGCTTGGCGGCGCGCGATACCCCGGAGATGATCGCGATCGGTGTGGCCAGGATCAGCGGACAGGGAGTGGCCACGACCAGCACCGCCAGCGCCCGGACCTCGTCACCGGACAGCAGCCAGGCCAGCCCGGCGGTGATCAGAGTCACCGGGAGGAAGATCACCGCGAAGCGGTCTGCGAGGCGGACCACCGGGGCCCGCTCCTCCTGGGCGCTCCTGACCAGCCGTACGATGCCGGCGTAGGTACTGTCGGCGGCCGCGCGCTGGGCGAGCACGTCGACCGACGGGCCGACGTTGACCGAGCCGCTTCGCACCAGAGCCCCTTCGCCGACCGACTCTGGCATCGACTCTCCGGTGATCGCCGACTCGTCGATGCTGGTTGATCCTGCCGAGATCGCGCAGTCGACCGGGACCACTTCGCCGCTTCTCACCATCAGCCTGTCCCCCGGCTCGACCAGGTCGGCCTCGATTTCCTCGAGGTGCCCGTCTACATAGCGGTGGGCGGTTCGCGGTGCGTTCGAAAGCAGCGAGCGCAGTTCCCGCTCGGCCCGACCGGAGGCGTAGCTCTCGAGCGCGTTGCCGCCGGAGAGCATGACGCCGACCACCGCGCCGGCCAGGTACTCGCCCATCGCCAGCGCGGCAGCCATCGCCAGCAGGGCGATCGTGTCGACACCGGGGTCGCGGTTCCACAGGCTGCGGGCGACCCCGATCGTCAGCGGCACCAGAACGATCGCGGTGACACCGCCCCAGAGCAGGTCGGCCGCGCCGCCGCTGCCACCGAGTGAGAGCCCGACGCCGGTCAGCGTCGCCAGGGTGGTGGCTACTGCCAGCCAGGCGTCGTAGCCGAGCGACGCGGCCAGGGCTCTCAACGAACCATGAATCCCCCCTCCGGTTTTCGCGCCCCCCATGTAGCTGGGGCGGTTCAGGAGTCCCGGGCGGCCTCTCCTTCGGCCTCCATCTTTTCAAGCCGCGTGTAGTAGTCGGGAAACTCGTTCAGGTGTGCCAGCGCGATCTTTGCGGTTGTCACCGGGTCGTCTCCGGTGACATCGGTGGCCGGGTCCTGCGAGCCATGTTCCATCTCGACGTTCATTCCCATCCTGAACTGCTCGACGTCGAACGGCGCGCTGTCCCAATCGATGCCGACCTGCTGGCCGTACTCCCTTGCCTGCTCCGAACTGAACTTCGAATGGCTACTCATATTCGCGAAAGTATCAGAGGCAAGGTGAAATGATTGGCCGGTGAAGCTACCTGCGGCTGCGAAGCCGATCGTCACCGAAGGCCTTACCAAGCACTTCGGCGAGGTCCGGGCGCTCGAGCCACTTGACCTCTCGGTGGGGAGAGGGGAGATCTTCGGGTTTCTCGGCCCGAACGGGGCCGGCAAGACCACGATGATCCGGACGATCCTCGATGAGATCCGACCCACCTCGGTCCTGCTGTTCAATCGGCGCGACTTACGCTGATACCGGTCGGGCCAGGTCGCGGGTCATTGCGACAAGCGCCCCCAGGAAGTCCCGCTCGACCCGCCGCACCGTGTGCGCCGCCCATGAAGGAGAGACCATTGCCGGCACCGAACTGGCGACGACTTGCAAGCGTCCGCTGGGGCCGCGCCAGGCAGAGTGTCCGGTCATCGCTGCGCAACCGCGGAAGTGCAGGTCGGTGAAGAGCAGCATCAGGACCGCGGCGATCCTGACCGGGGCGGTGCCGCCCAGCTCCAGGCCCTCGAACAGCCGGCGGTAGGCGGGCGCCCTGCCCAAAGCCATCGCCAGGTACTGCTCGCGGACCTCGCGGACCACGGCCTGCGTTCCCGCCTCGTAGCCGGTCGTACCGAGGTAGGGCGTCAGTGCGGGGTGATACGAGACCCCCCGCTCGAGGTCGCGCTCGATGTCCCGGGTGACGTTCGCAAGCTGGACCATCTCGCTGACCAGCAGAGCGTCCTCCCGGGCCGGGTCCGGGATCTCCCGGTCCGAGACCTGGTCGAGCGTGAAAAGGGCCGGGTAGCCGATCACGTTCCGGCAATAGAGCGCAAGCTGCGACTCGTCCTCGAGCACCCCGCCCTGTCGGTCGAAGGCAGCGGTCGACCAGGCCATGCCTTCGGCCATCGAACGGACCAGACTACGGATCTGGGCCTGGACCTGAGAATCGAAGGTGGCGAAGACGGCGTCGACCAGTGCGCAGCGCTCGATCAGCAGGAGGTAAACCCGGTCTCGGTCGTCCCGGGCCGCATTGGCGGGCAGGCTGGTCGGGCTATCCGGGTAGGGCGAATCGAGACGGTCTGCGAAGCGTTTCAGCTCGTCCGAGCAGGATCTCGGGTCGTCGATCAGATCCTCGTAGGTATCGAGCATTCGGCAGTACAGGTAGGCGACCGCAGACGCTCTGGCCTGCTCGTCCGGGAGCACTACGATGCTGGCCGCAAAGCTGCGGGCGGCGTGGGGGAGGATCCGCCAGACGAAGCGGTCGGGGTCGGTCTCCCTGGCCAGCGAGTCGAGGTCGGGCCGCCTTCGGTCCACGGTCAAACCACGCAGCAGCTGCATTGGTCCGATCGTTCGATCACCTCGCCTCACATCATCAAAGCTAGCAATGCGCGCTCGCGATCTCCAGTAGTGGGGACCGGGTGCTAGTCTCGCCCGCCGTGAGTGAACCGACCAGCACAGCTTCGCCCGACGCCTCCGATCAAAGCCATGGCCCCCGTAGCTCACGGGCGACCAGAGTCGACGGCAGCTCCTTCGGGGGGTCGGCGGTAGTCGCCGAAGGGCTGAGTAAGTCCTTCGGTGATGTCAAGGCACTCGACGAGGTCGATCTCGAGGTGCCGACTGGATCCGTGCTCGGCCTGCTTGGGCCGAACGGAGCCGGAAAGACGACCGCTGTGCGAGTGCTGACGACCCTGCTCAAGCCGGACGCCGGCAAAGCGACGGTCGCCGGCATGGACATTCTCGAGCAGAGCGACGAGCTCAGGGAAAACATCGGCCTGGCCGGCCAGTACGCCGCGGTCGACGAGAACCTGACCGGCACCGAGAACCTGACCATGGTCGGGCGGCTTTACGGAATGAGCCGCGACACGGCGACGCGCCGGGCGGCCGAGCTGCTCGACCGCTTCGACCTGAGCGATGCAGCGGGCCGGCCGGCCAGTACCTATTCCGGCGGCATGCGTCGCCGTCTGGACCTCGCCGCGGCGTTGGTCGCCAAGCCGCCGGTGATCTTTCTCGACGAGCCGACAACCGGCCTCGACCCGCGCAGTCGCCTCGGCCTCTGGGAGACGATCGAAGGGCTTGTCGGAGAAGGCACCACCGTCCTGCTGACTACTCAGTACCTGGACGAAGCCGACCGGCTGGCCGACCGCATCGCGGTCATCGACCACGGTCGGGTCATCGCCGACGGCACACCGGACGAACTCAAGGACATGGTCGGCGGCGAAAGGCTCGAGGTCAGGCTCTCGGATTCCGGCGAGGCGGACAGGGCGATCGCGTTGCTCAGCCCGATGAGCGAGGAGGCTCCAAACTTTGACGAAGGTGCCGTCAAACTCACTGTGCGTCGTCGCAAGGGTGCGATCGTGGAGGCCGTCCAGAGGCTCCAGGCCGAGGACATCGGCATCGATGACCTCGGACTGCGCCGCCCGACCCTGGACGAGGTTTTCCTCACGCTCACCGGCCACGCAGCTGAAGCCGGCGACGACGTAGAGGGGGAAAGCACATGAAGAGATTGATCTCCGACACCCTGGTCATTACCGAGCGCAACCTGATCAGGCTTCCGCGCTCGCCCGACCTGCTGCTCGCTTTCACGGTTCAGCCGATCATGTTCTTGCTGCTGTTCGTCTACGTCTTCGGCGGCGCGATCAGCACCCCAGGCTTCTCCTACACAGACTTCCTGCTGCCCGGAATCATCGTTCAGAACATCGCCTTCGGTGGCTTCGTGACCGCGATCGGCCTGAATGAAGACCTCAGCAAGGGTCTGATCGACCGGTTCCGTTCACTGCCGATGGCCCGACCGGCCGTTATCGCGGGTCGCACCTCGGCCGACATCTTCACCAACCTCCTGTCCGCGATCATCCTGGTGGTGACCGGGCTGATCATCGGCTTCAGCTTCGGTACGGGTATTGGCGAGATCCTGGCCGGTGTTCTGCTGCTGGTGTTCTTCGGATACGCCTTCTCCTGGGTCTTCGCCTGGCTCGGCCTGATCGTCTCCTCGCCGGAGTCGGCCAACTCGGTCGGTTTCATCGCAGTCTTCCCGCTGACCTTCATCTCGTCGGCTTTCGTGCCGGTGGAGTCGATGCCCGCGGGCCTGCAGTGGTTCGCCGAGATCAACCCGTTCACGATCGTGGTCGACGCGATGCGTTCGCTCTGGCTCGGTGCCCCGGCCGGCAACAGCATCTGGGGCGCGGTCGCCTGGACCGTGGCGATCATCCTGGTCTTCGCCCCGCTCGCTGTACATCGGTACCGCCGCGCTACCGGCAACTGAGCCGGATCCGCGGCGCCTGGCGCGCTGCAGCTGCAGGAAGCGCTTGCCGGCATCTGCTCCGGCGGTTAGTGTCGCTCCATGGTCTACCGTCCGACTCGCCGGGTTCTTGTCCTGCCATTGCTGCTGGCGGTCGCTCTGATCGCATCGATCTTCGGAGGCCTGTCACGGGCCGAGGCAACTTCTGTCGCATACATCGACGGCAACGAAGTCTGGCTCTCCTCGCTCGACGCCAAACGCAAGGTCCGCCTCAGTTCGGGTGAGGGTGAATGGCGTGCGGTCGCGGCGGCTGATTCGGGAGCGGTTCTCGGCGTTCGCCTGGAGAGCGGAAAGATCTTCCAGCTCTCGCAGACAAAACTCTGGGACGGAAGCGGCAAGGGGATCAGCCAGGGACCGCTGCCTTCCGAGAACGCGGGCTGGAGTTCTTACGTGGCGCCACTCGGCCTCGACCTCAGTTCCGACGGGGTGTTTCTGGCCTACGGCTACTCCGGATACACGGGCATAGTGCCGAACGCGAACTTCTGGTCCGGCCACTACGTCGTCAATGCAGACACCAAGACCCTGATTCAGCCGATCGGCCAGACCGGCTATGAATGGCCGAGCATGTTCGGCCGCCGCGTTGTTGCCGCGAGTGGCAGCAACGTGGTCATCCAGGAAGCGGGCTCCGGGCCGTTCGGACAGGTATTCCAACCGATCCTCGACACCTCCGGCACCGGTCTCGAACTCGGGCGCAGCGACATCTCGGCAGACGGCAAGATGATCGCAATTGAACTCGGCGGCGGCCCGAGCGACAGGATCGCTGTCGTCTCACTCGGCGGTGTCGATCCCCCGGTTACCGTTGGGGCCACGGTCGACTGCTTCCTGCCGACATCCGGCGACGCCAGTTCGGTGACCTTCTCCCAGGACGGAAATCGGATTGCCTGGGAGGATGACGACGGAGTAAAGATCGCGGGCGCACCGACTACGCTCGCCGATCCCTGCGTGTTTTCTTCTCCTCCTGTCCTGATCTCTCAATCGGGATCCAGCCCGTCGATCGGAGGCGCCGCACTCCCCGTCGTCGCGCCTCCTCCCGGTAGCTCGCCCAACGGACCGTTCGAGGTGAAGCTCAAGCTGCCTTTCACCGGCCGAGTCAGGTTCAAAGGCACGGTGCCCGCCGCCAGACTGGGCCTCACAGGTCCGCCGCGACTCTGTTTCAGGGGCAAGGGCAAGGCTTCGCGCGCGGGGAGGCTCAAGCTCAAGCTGCGTCCGTTGGCGAAGTGCCGTGGTTCTTCGGTCGGGCTCAAGGGCGCCAAAGTTCGGCTGAAGCTAAGCAACGGAAAGCGCGAGATCACGCGGTCGGTCAAGCTTCGATGAGCTGAATATGCTTGCGGCATGGAACCTGCCGAGACTGCTGCTGACCCGACAAACATGGTCCGTCCCGGAGCGCCGGGCGACAGGCTGATCTTCAACCCGGACACCTGGTCCGCCCCCTACCTCGAGCCCGAGGACGAGCGAAAGCTGAAGGCGCTGATCGAGTGGTTCGAAGAGCGTGGCAAGCAGACCCTGAAGGAGCACGACCGGGATCATGTCTGGTACCAGGACTTCCTCGACAAGCAGGCCGAACTCGGCATCTTCGAGGACTTCCTGACCCCGTCGCGGGACGGCGGCGGTAGCGTTTCCCGGCGCTGGGATACGCAGCGCATCTGCGCCTTCAACGAGATCTCGGCCTTCTACGGACTGGCCTACTGGTATACGTGGCAGGTCACGATCCTCGGCCTCGGCCCGATCTTCCAGTCTGACAACCAGGCGGCTCGCGCAAATGCCGCCGGGCTGTTGGGCGATGGCGCGATTTTCGCTTTCGGCCTGTCCGAGCGCGAGCATGGCGCCGACGTCTACTCGACCGACATGGTCCTCACGCCGCGTGAGGACGGTGAAGGCTGGACCGCCTCAGGCGGCAAGTACTACATCGGTAACGGCAACAAGGCCGGCATGGTCTCGGTCTTCGGCCGTATCGAAGGCATCGAAGGCCCGGAGGGGTACGTCTTTTTTACTGCCGACTCGCAGCACCCGAACTACAACCTGATCCGCAACGTGGTCAACTCGCAAAGCTACGTCTCGCAGTTCGAGCTCGACCAGTACCCGGTCGAACCGGGGGACATCCTCCACACCGGACCGGGAGCCTTTGACGCGGCTCTGAATACGGTCAACATCGGCAAGTTCAACCTCGGCTTCGGCTCGATCGGGATCTGCGAGCACGCCTTCTGGGAGGCGATCACCCACGCCGATTCGCGCGTGCTCTACGGCATGAAGGTGACCGACTTCCCCCACGTTCAGCAGGCCTTCACCGACGCCTTCGCCCGGCTGGCCGCGATGAAGCTTTTTGCCAACCGCTCGATCGACTACTTCCGCACCGCCTCTCTGGAGGACAGGCGCTATCTGCTTTTCAACCCGCTGACCAAGATGAAGGTCACCACCGAAGGCGAGCGTGTGGTCGACCTGCTCTGGGATGTGATCGCGGCCAAGGGCTTCGAGCAGGACATGTGGTTCGAGATGGCCGCCCGCGACATCCGCGCCTTGCCCAAGCTCGAAGGCACGGTCCATGTCAACATGGCCCTGGTGCTCAAGTTCATGGGCTCGTACCTCTTCAATGCCGATCCGGAAATCGAGGCACCCGAGCGCACTCTCCAGCCCGGCGACGATGAGTTCCTGTTCGACCAGGGTCCCGCCCGCGGCCTTTCGAAGATCCGTTTCGGCGCCTGGCAAGACGCTTTCGAACCGTTCGCCGATGTGCCGAACGTGGCTCTGTTCGCCGAGCTGGCCGAGTCGCTCAAGCAACTGCTGGTCGACGCGCCGCCGGACGAGGCCCAGCAGAAAGACCTCGACTACCTGCTTACGCTGGGCGAGATCTTCACCCTGATCCCTTACGGTCAGCTGATCTGTGAGCAGGCGGCTCTGACCGGCCTGCCCCGTGACACGCTCGACCAGATCTTCGACGTACTGGTCCGCGACTTCTCCAACTATGCGGCCGAGCTTCACGGCAAGACCTCGGCCACGGAGGCGCAGCAGGCCTGGGCGAAAGACGCGATCACCAAGCCGGTGGTCGACCAGGAGCGCTTCGACTCCGTCTGGGAGAAGACCCGCGCCCTGGCCGGCGGCTACGAGATGCGCCCGTAGCGCCGACCGGCCGCCCGA
>JBBRVF010000029.1:0-9435 GCA_038247145.1 Solirubrobacterales bacterium
GCTGGAAGCAGCAGGTGGACGCCTCAGGTCTTGAGATGCTGAGGCCCAGAGAGCGTCGCAGGCCGAAGATGCCAAACGCCTTCTCACAGGTGATCGAAGCCCGCATACTGGCCTTCTCGATCGCCAATCCCGGGATGGGGCCAAGAAGGGTCTCGGCCGAGCTCGCAAACCAGTCGGGGATCGTGGTCTCGGCCAACGGCATCTGGCGGGTCCTGGCCCGCCACGGACTCTCGACCAGGGGCAAGCGGCTGGCGCTTGTTGCCGGCTACCGGGCCCCTTACGAGCCGCCGCGCGAGAAGCTGCCCGAACCTCACATCACCAGCTCCAGACCCGGAGAGCTGGTCGGCATCGACTGTTTTTTCGTCGGTCACCTGAAGGGCACCAGGGGAGCCGTCTGGCAGCTGACGGGGATCGACACCCACTCCTCCTACGGCTGGGCCGAGCTGGTCAGGTGCACGACCGGTCAGCCGACCCAGGAGATGACCTCGCGCTTTGCCGAAAGAATCGCCAGAGAGCTCTCTGAAGCCGGCTGGAGACTCGAGCGGGTGCTCACTGACAACGGCAACGAGTTCTCCAAGGGCACCTTCGGCCGGCAGGTCGAGGATCTCGGCGCGACCCAGACCAGGATCCGGCCCGGCAGGCCGCAGACCAACGGCCACGTTGAGCGCCTTCACCGAACGATCCTCGAGGAATGCTGGAGGCCGGCATTTGCCAAGTACCTGCAGGTGAGGTTCCGCGGGCTTGAGCAGGAGCTCGAGGACTACCTCGACTACTACAACCACCAGCGGGCCCACACCGGCAGGATCTGCCAGGGCAGGGTGCCGGCCGAGATCGTCTACGGTGCTTCGAAGATGGAGATCAAGTGACCCGGATGAGACGCGAAAAGTGTCGGGACCACTTGGGGGCTGTTCACTTTAGGAAGACTTGACTGCAGGCTGCGCGAGCCGCGCTTCGGCCTCGACCAGTTCCGGAACCAGCGGCTCACCGCGCAGATCCTGGTTTTCGACGAGGTGGCCTTCGAGGGAGACGTTCAGGATCACCCGGTCCATCCATTTCGGCAGCCACCAGGCCTTGTCGCCGAGCAGGCTCGCCCCGATCCCCTTCTGAAAGACGGCGACGATCACCCCGTAGGCGGCCGCGACCGAGAGCAGGTTGAAGACCGCCGAGACCAGCGGAATCCAGAAGGACCTGAAGGCCGCCATCAGCAGCAACAGGGAAAGTCCGATCACCACGCCGATGAACAGCGGCAGGCGGTCGGCGGTCTTGGTCGAGAAGTCCTCGAAGCTGGCTGTATTTCCGCCGACGAAGACCTCCAGGCCGGTGCCTTCGTTGGCCTCGGGGTGCGCTGAGCCAGGGCCCGCGCACGCGCCGGCTCGGTTCTGCGCCCACAGCCCAAGGCACGCCGTGCCTAGCTGCCGAGCGTTGCGACCAGCACGGCCTTGATCGTATGAAGGCGGTTTTCGGCCTGGTCGAAGACGATCGACGCCTTCGACTCGAAGACCTCGTCGGTCACCTCGAGGCCGTCATCCATGCCGGTCCGCTCGATTACTTCGGCGCCGACCGTGGTCTCCTTGTTGTGGAGGGCCGGCAGGCAGTGCATGAACTTCACGTCTGCCTCGCCGGTCTTTTCCAGCGCCCCGGAGTTGACCTGGTGAGGCTTGAGCAGGGCCACCCGGCGGTCCCACTCTTCATCGGGCTCGCCCATCGAGACCCAGACGTCGGTGTGGACGAACTCCGCTCCGGGCAGGGCTTCGTCAGGATCGTCGGTGATCGTCAGCGTGGCACCGCTCTCGGCCGCCTTCTCGCTGGCGATCTTCTGCACGTCTTCGGGCGGCTGGAGGTCTTCCGGGGCGCAGATCCGCACGTCGCTGCCCATGATCGCGCCCATCACCAGCAGCGATCGGCCCATGTTCCCGCGACCGTCGCCCATGTAGCAGTAGGTGATCCGGTCGGCCGGTTTGCCGGCGGACTCGGTCATGGTCAGGAAGTCGGCCAGCGTCTGGGTCGGGTGCCACTCATCGGTCAACCCGTTGTAGACCGGCACCCCGGCGTACTCCGCCAGCTCTTCGATCGATTCATGGGCAGAGCCGCGGAACTCGATCGCGTCGAACATCCGGCCGAGTACGCGGGCCGTGTCGGCGACCGTCTCTTTGTGACCGAGCTGCGAGCCGGAGGGGTCGAGGTAGGTGACGTTGCCGCCCTGGTCGTAGGTCGCTACTTCGAAGGCCGCCCGGGTCCGGGTCGAGGCTTTCTCGAAGATCAGGGCTATCTCCTTGCCCTTCAGATGCGGCACCTCGGTCCCCGAGTACTTGGCGTGCTTGAGCGCCGCCGAGAGTCGCAGCAGGTGGTTCATCTCCCCGGCGGAGAAGTCGGGTTCCTTGAGGAAGTGGCGGTTTCGGAGGTTGTACATGGGAGTCCTTTCGGGTTGTGGCCAGGCCGGCCGTTAGTAAGCGGGGTCGCGTTCGATCGGGCAGGTCATGCAGTGGGCGCCGCCGCGTCCGCGTCCGAGCTCGAAGCCTTCGACCGTGATTACTTCGATGCCCTCCTTGCGCAGGCGGGTGTTGGTGTCCACGTTTCGCTCGTAGGCGATCACGACGCCGGGTTCCAGGCAGAACACGTTGTTGCCGTCGTCCCACTGCTCGCGCTGGGTCTCGAAGGTGTCACCGCCGGTCGGGATCACGTTGATCGAGTCGATCTCGAGCGCTTCTTCCAGCGCCGCGATCACGCCGCCGTCGAACTCCTCGATATCCGGCAGTTCGGGGTCCTCGCCGGGGGTCAACCGCCAGACCCGGGCCCCGTCGACCACGTCGGGAAACAGCGTCGCCGCGTCGCGGTCGACCATCGTGAAGACCGTGTCGAGGTGCATGTAGGAGCGCGACTGGGGCAGCATCACGGCGAGCACGAGCGAGGCCGAGCCGGCCTTGAACATCTCGCGGGCGATCATCGCGACCGCCTGGGGGCTGGTGCGCTCGCCCATGCCGATCATTGCGACACCCTTGCCGAGCGGCATCACGTCGCCACCCTCGACCGTGGCCGGCCCCCAGTTCTCGTCGACGCCGCCGTACCAGACATTGAATTCTTCGTCGGCAAATACCGGGTGGTGCTCGTAGATCGCCTGCATGAAGATGGTCTCCGGTTGCCGGGCCGGCTTTGCCATCGGGTTCAGGGTCACCCCGTCGAAAATCCACGATGAGCAGTCGCGCTGGAACATGAAATTCGGCAGCGGCGGAAGCAGCATGCCCTCGGCGTAGGACGCGTCGTACTTGAGCCCGGCGCCGCCTTCGAGATCGTCCTTGATGATGCCGCCGATCAGAAAGTCCGCGATCTCGGACGGGTCGGCCGACTCGGCCCACTTGCGCCGCGAACGCGACAGGCTGAGTCCGATCTGACGCTCGGAGAGCACCCGCTCCGCGATCCAGTTCCGGGCCTCCTTGATTTCCAGCACGTCGGCAAGCATCTGCTCGGCGTAAAGCACCTCGACATCACGCTCGCGCATCACTTCGGTGAAGCCGTCGTGCTCCTTCTTGGCCTGTTTGACCCAGATCACGTCGTCGAACAGCAGGTCGGAGGCGTTCTCGGGCGTCAGTCGACTGTGCTCGAGTCCGGGACGGTGGACGATCACCCGGCGGAGCTTTCCTACTTCAGATGCGGCGTTCAGGTTCATGTCGATTCCTTTCTCCTGCGGGTGTGTGCGATGTACATCAGGCGAAGGCTTCCCCGATTGCGAGGAAGATGCAGATGACGACCGCCGCGGCACCGACGAACGGCAGCACGAAGCGCAGGTAGTGGTCGTATCGGATCTTGGCGATGACGAGGCCGCCCATGATCACGGCTGAGGTGGGCGTTATGTAGTTGACCAGGCCCGAGGCCGACTGGTAGGCGGTGACTGCGATCGACTTGCTCACCCCGGACAGATCCGCGAGCGGCGCGAGAATCGGCATTATCAGGGCCGCGTGGCCGGAGGAGGAGGGAACGAGGAAGGCGATCGGCAGGTTGACGATGAAGGCGAGCGGTCCGAACATGCTTCCGGAAGTGCCGGAGACGGCGGTTTCGGTCCAGTAAATGATCGTGTCGGTGACCTCGGCGTTCTGCATCACCACTGTCACCCCGCGGGCCAGCACGATGATCAGCGCCGCCCCGAGGAAGTCGCCGGCTCCCTCGATGATCGCATCGACCGTCTTCTTCTCACCGAGCTTGCCGATCAGACCGATGATCACCGCGCCGACGATGAAGACCATCGAAGCCTCGGCGAAGTAGAAAGTTCCGAAGGTCGGCAGTGGCCAGGAAGTGCTGAAGACGTTCTTCATCACGTCCGACCACGGCACGAAGCCGTAGATCATGACCGCGAAGGAGAGGAAAAACACGCCCAGAATGGCCTTCTGCCGGCCAGTCAGCTCCGGCACATCATTCACCATGCTCTTCGACTCCTCGGCATCGGCCTCGGAGATACCGACAATCGATTTCGATGGGTCGTTCTTGACGCGGCGCGCGTACCAGACCACGTAGCCGATCGCCATGCCTACGAGGACGATCCACATCGCCACGCGCAGCACTATGCCGTCCCCGATCGCGATGCCTGCCGAGTCCGACGCGATCCCCGTCGCGAACGGGTTGACTGTCGACGCGAGGACCCCGGTGCCGGACCCGAGGAAGAGGATCCCAGCAGCCACCAGACGGTCGTAGCCGAGGGCCAGTACCAGCGGGATGGTGAGGGGGAAGAAGCCCAGCATTTCCTCCCACAGGCCAAAGGTCGTTCCCCCGAGAGCGAGAACGCTCATCAGGGCGATGATCAGGATGTACCCGCTGTTTTTGTATCTGACCCCGAGCCGCCCGATCCCGGTCTGGATCGACTTGGTTTTCATCGTCACCGTGACCAAGGCACCTACGGCAAGCACGAACAGGAAGATCGCAGCCGCCCCGTAGAGGAAGCCCTCGTTGTCCGGGTCGACGTTGCCGTCGGCATTCTGGATTCCGTAGAGGCCGTTCGGTGTTGCGGTCCACAGTTCGCTGAACTGCTGCGAGATCGACTTGTCGACGCAGTCGGCTTTGCCCTTGACCTCGGAACAGGAAGGGGTCTTCGAGTAGCTTCCGGGAACCGGGGACTCACCGTCCTTGCCGATCTCATAGGAGCCCGACGGGATGAAGAACGATGCCAGCCAGACGGCCAGCAGTACCAGTACGATGACGGAGAAGGCGGTCGGGAACTTCATCGTCCGCCCTTCGGTCGAGTCCTTTCCTTCCGTATCCTCTTGCGTGCGTTCCTCGTCGCTCATGATTCCCCCTCCTGGTTGTTACTTACCCGTCTACCACGATTCTCAGCATTAGCTGTCACTGACCTGGGTGCCCGCACTTCCCTCGAGCAAACCCGGCAGATCATCGAGCGAGCCGATCGCCGCCCGGCCGCCGGTCTCTACCACCATTCGGCAGGCTGCTTCCACCTTCGGACCCATCGAACCGTCGGCGAAATCGTGGCTCCGGAGCTGATCGACCCCGACCTTGCCGAGGGCACGCTCGTCGTCGCCTCCCCAGTCGAGGTAGACGGCGTCGACGTCGGTGGCCAGCACCAGCACCTCGGCACCGAGGTCGGCCGCAAGGCGGGCCGAGCAGAGGTCCTTGTCGATCACCGCTTCGACTCCGCGATGTCCGCCGCCGTCCTCGACCACCGGGACGCCACCGCCGCCGGCGCAGACGACCAGAAAACCGGAGTCGACGAGCTTGCGGATCGCAGGAAGCTGGACGATGCTCTTGGGTTCGGGTGAGGGCACCACGCGGCGCCACTTGTCGCCGTCCGGTTCCACGGTCCAGTCCCGCTCCTTCGCCAGATCGCTCGCAGTCTGCTCGTCATAGACCGGCCCGATGAACTTGGTCGGCTTGCCGAAGGCCGGGTCGTCCTCGTCGACGACCACCCGGGTGATCAGCGCGACCGTGTCGCAGCTGTCGGTCGCGTTGTCGATTGCCATCTCGACCACGTAGCCGATCTGACCCTCGCTTTCGGCGCCGAGTACATCCAGGGGGTACGGATCGACCTCAGTGTAGGCGTCGTTCATCAGGGCGAGCAGGCCGACCTGTGGACCGTTGCCGTGACTTACGACAAGGCGGTGGCTGTCGAGGGCGCCGGCGATTGAGCTTGCGGCCTCCCGGGCGGCACGCAACTGGAGCGCCGCCTCAAGGGGCTCTCCGCGGGGTAGGAGGGCGTTTCCGCCCAGCGCTACGACGGCGACAGGGAGGTCGTGGGGAGGTTCGTTCGTGCGCCCTTCCGTCGAGTCCTCTTCCTCTTCATCCTCTTGCGTGCGGTCCTCGTCGCTCATGAATCCCTTCCTTGGTTGTCACCTGCCGGTCTAACACGAATCCCCGAATTAGTTGTTACTGACCCGTGTACCAGCACTTTCGTTGAGTAATCCGGGCAGGTAAACCGCAACACCGGCGTACTTCGCAAGCTCCTCGATCGATTCGTGGGCCGACCCGCGAAACTCGATCGCGTCGAACATACGGCCGAGTACCCGGGCGGTATCGGCGAGGAACTCCTTGTGGCCCATCTGAGAGCCCGAGGGGTCGAGGTAAGTGACGTTGCCGCCCTGATCGTAGGTTGCGACCTCAAAAGCGGCCCGGGTCCGGGTTTAGCTCTTCCCGAAGATCAGAGCGATCTCTTTGCCCTTCAGGTGCGCCACCTCGGTACCCGAGTACTTGGCGTGTTTGAGCGAAGCCGAAAGCCGCAACAGGTGGTTCATCTCCCCGGTGGAGAAGTCGGTTTCCTTGAGGAAGTGGCGGTTTCGGAGGTTGTACATGGGAGTCCTTTCGGGCTGTGGCCAGGTCGGCCGTCAGTAGGCCGGGTCGCGTTCGATCGGGCAGGTCATGCAGTGGGCGCCGCCGCGTCCGCGACCGAGCTCGAAGCCCTCGACCGTGATGACTTCGATGCCTTCCTTGCGCAGCCGCGTGTTCGTATCGACATTGCGCTCATAGGCGACCACGACGCCCGGCTCGAGGCAGAAAACGTTGTTGCCGTCATCCCACTGTTCGCGCTGGGTCTCGAAGTCGTCGCCGCCGGTCGGGATCACGTTGATCGAGTCGATCCCGAGGGCCTCCTCGAGCGCGGCGACCACGCCACCGTCAAACTCCTCGACGTCGGGCATCTCGGGGTCGTCGCTCGGGGTCAGTCGCCAGACCCGGGCGCGGTCGACCACGTCGGGAAACAGCGTCGCCGCGTCGCGGTCGACCATCGTGAAGACCGTGTCGAGGTGCATGTAGGAGCGCGACTGCGGCAGCATCACCGCCAGGAACAGCGCGGCCGAGCCGGCCTTGAACATCTCGCGGGCGATCATTGCGACCGCCTGGGGGCTGGTGCGCTCGCCCATGCCGATCATCGCAACTCCGTTGCCGAGCGGCATCACATCGCCGCCTTCGACCGTGGCCGGTCCCCAGTTCTGTTCGACGCCGCCGTACCAGACATTGAATTCTTCGTCGGCAAATACCGGGTGGTGCTCGTAGATCGCCTGCATGAAGATGGTTTCCGGTCTCCGGGCGGACTTGGCCATCGGGTTGAGCGTGACCCCGTCGAAGATCCACGACGAGCAGTCGCGCTGGAACATGAAGTTGGGCAGCGGGGGCAGCAACATCCCTTCGGCGTAGGACGAGTCATACTTGAGACCGGCCCCGTCGATTTCGTCCTTGACGATGCCGCCGATCAGGAAGTCGGCGACCTCGGCCGGATCGGCGGCTTCGGCCCACTCTCGGCGCGAACGCGACAGGCTCAGGCCGACGTGACGCTCGGACAGCACCTGCTCGGCGATCCAGTGGCGCGCCTCGTCGATCTTCAGCACGTCGGTCAGCAACTCCTCGGCGTAGAGGACCTCGACACCACGCTCGCGCATCACTTCGGTGAAGCCGTCGTGCTCCTTTTTGGCCTGTTTGACCCAGATCACGTCGTCGAAAAGAAGGTCGGCGGCGTTCTCCGGAGTCAGGCGCTGGTGCTCGAGTCCGGGCCGGTGGACGATCACCCGGCGGAGCTTGCCGACTTCGGATGCGGCGTTCAGGGTCATTGTGGTTCCATTCTGCTGGGGATTGACAGTGGCGGTGTCATCCGACTGACTCGCCGATCGCAAGGAAGACGCAGATCACGACCGCCGCGGCGGCGACGAAAGGCAGTACGAAGCGCAGATAGTGGTCGTAACGCACTTTGGCCAGGACCAGGCCACCCATGACCACGGCCGAAGTAGGCGTGATGTAGTTGACCAGGCCGGAGGCCGACTGGTAGGCGGTCACCGCGATCGCCTTGTCGACCCCGGCAAGGTCGGCCAGCGGCGCCAGGATCGGCATGATCAACGCCGCATGTCCTGACGAGGAGGGGACCAGGAAGGCGATCGGCAGGTTGACGATGAAGGCCAGGGGGCCGAAGAAGGTGCCTGATGTGTCGGCTACCGCGGTCTCGGTCCAGTGGATGATCGTATCGGTGATTTCGGCGTTCTTCATGACCACCGTCACCCCGCGGGCCAGCACGATAATCAATGCGGCACCGAGGAAATCCCCGGCTCCTTCCACGATCGCGTCGACCGTCTTCTTCTCGCCGAGCTTGCCGATAAGCCCGATGATCACTGCGGCCACGATGAACAGCATCGATGCCTCGGCGAAATAGAAGGTGCCGAATGTCGGCAGCGGCCAGGAGGTACTGAAAACGTTGCTCATCACGTCCGACCACGGCACGAAGCCGTAGATCATGATCGCGAAAGCGAGGAAGAAGACGGAGAGGATCACCTTCTGCCGCGTGGCCAGCTCCGGCACGTCGTCGACCATGCTCCTGGCCTCCGAGGCGTCCTCGTCGGAAATGCCGACGATCGACTTCGAAGGATCGTTGCTGATCTTGCGCGCGTACCAGAGCACGTAGCCGATCGCCATGCCCACGAGGACGATCCACATCGCCACGCGCAGCACTATGCCGTCACCGATCGCGATGCCCGCCGCGTCCGACGCGACTCCCGTCGCGAACGGGTTTACGGTCGACGCGAGCACCCCGGTGCCGGCCCCGAGGAAGATGATCGCTGCACCCACAATGCGGTCGTAGTTGAGGGCCAGTACAAGCGGTACGGTGAGGGCGAAGAAGCCCAGAGTTTCCTCCCACATGCCGTAAGTCGTTCCTCCGAGGGCGAACACGCTCATCAGGGCGATGATCAGGATGTAGCCGCTGTTCTTGTATCTCACGGCGAGCCGCCCGATCCCGGTCTGGATCGACTCGGTCTTCATGGTCACGGTGACGAACGCACCGACCGCGAGCACGAACAGGAAGATCGCGGCCGACCCGTAGAGGAATCCCGAGTTGTCGGGGTCGACGTTGCCTTTGGCGCTCTCGATCCCGTAGAGACCGTTCGGGGTGGCAGTCCAGAGCTCGCCGAACTGCTTGGGAATCGACTTGTCGACGCAGGCCGTTTTTCCGCTCACGTCTGA
>JBBRVF010000030.1:0-9378 GCA_038247145.1 Solirubrobacterales bacterium
CCAGTGCGCATCCCCGGACCTGAGCAGCCGGTAGCCCAAGCCCGGTCCTTACTGCCCGGGCTCGGGGATGATCAGGTCCGGCTTGGCCGTATCGGCGAACTTCACCCAACAGTGCTCGGGAGCCACTCCAGCCACCTCGACAAGCGCATCTTCCACACGCTTGGCGATCTCGGCCTTCTGCTCGTCGGAGCGGCCTTCGTACCAGTGGATCTCTACGAACGGCATGGTCCGCTCAGCGCCTCAGGCGGCGAGAGCCGGCTCGAGTTCCTTGAGCAGCTTGCGCTTCGGCATCGCGCCGACCATACGCTTGACCAGCTGACCGTCCTTGAACAGGATCATTGTCGGAATCGAAAGGACCTCGTACTGGGCGGCCGTGCCCTGGTTCTCGTCGATGTCGAGGCTGAGGATCTTGATGTCGTCACGCTCGGCGCTGATCTCCTCGAGAACCGGATGGAGGACGCGGCAGGGGCCGCACCAGGTCGCCCAGAAATCGACCAGGACAGCACCTTCCTGCTCGATCACTTCCTGCTTGAAAGACGAATCGCTGACTTGGGGGAGGTTGGCCATCTTCGTTGTCTCCTGATCAATTGATTTCGAATAACTTCAGGTCACTATACAAAATGAAGTAAGGGTTGGCAAGTGGTCTCTGGGTCGGGAAGCTAACGGACTGGCCCTGAACCCACCCCCTCAGCCCTTTCGGAGCCTGCGACGAAGGGTCGAGAGCCTGATCGCCGGAACCCGCCAGGCGGCTTCGATCACGATCGAGCTGCTCATCTTCGAGTCGCCGGTTTCCCGCTCGCGGAAGGTGATCGGCACCTCGAGTACTTCGAAGCCTGCCTTCAGGGCCCGGTAGGTCATCTCAACCTGGAAGGAGTAGCCCGAGGCGGCGACCGAATCGAGGTCGATCGCCTCGAGTACGGGCCGGCGAAAGCACTTGAAGCCGCCGGTCAGATCGCGGACAGGAACCCCGAGTACGGTCCGCGAGTAGAGGCTGCCCCCGCGGCTGATCAGGCGGCGCAGCGAGCCCCACTCGGTGATCGCTCCGCCGGGCACGTAGCGGGAGCCGAGCACCAGGTCGGCCAGCGCCGAGGCGGCGATCAGCCGCGGCAGGTAGGCCGGATCGTGGGAAAAGTCGGCGTCCATCTGCACGATCAGGCCGGCCCCTCCGGCCAGTGCGCGGCGGAAGCCGGCTATGTAGGCAGGGCCCAGCCCTTCCTTGCCGGGACGGTGGAGCACCTCGACCCGTGGGTGGTCAGCGGCCAGTCGGTCGGCTATCCGGCCGGTGCCGTCGGGGGAGTTGTCGTCGACCACCAGGACCCGGTCCTGCTCGGAAAGCTTCGGCTCGATGGCTTCGACCATCGCTTCGATGTTGCCGGCCTCGTTGTAGGTCGGCAGGATGACCCAGACAGGGCCGGACGGAGCTGACTCGAGGGCGGACACACCGCGATGCTACGCCAGAAACGACTCAGCGAACCCGCAGATGCCGGACGACGCGTCGCTTCCTGTCGCCACCCTGCTGGTCCAGGCGAAGTCTCAGGAAGACCGTCTTTCGAGTAACCCGCGACAACACCGAGAGCCGGCCTTTGAAGGCCGGCCTCACCCGGATAGCGCGCCTGGCCGACTTTCCAGCTCGGATCCGGGTTTCCAGTTTCGCTGTCATGCGCCGCCCGTTCCGGCGCCGGTCGAAGACCGAAGCCCTGGCGGTGCACCGGGGGCGAAACCTCTTCGGGCAACTGATCTGGACGAACAGCCGGCCGCGGTAGAAGAGGGCGATCCCTGCTGCAACCCTCTTTCTGAACGGACGGGACATCCCGGTGGACCCTCCACCCTGTCTGCTGGACTGGACCCTTCTCCCGCCGGATCCTTTCGGGCACACGGCGGTCGCCGAATGTAACAACCGCGCCGCGCCGAAGATGCGGTCCGGCGCGCGCCGGACAGTCGCACCCGCGACGGGTTCGGCCGCATCCGGGCCGGGTAACTTACGTCCATGACCAACGCTGAGATCGCCGATGCCCTGGAGGAGCTTTCGGTCCTCTACCAGCTTGACGGGGCAGATCGCTACCGGGTTCTGGCCTATACGAACTCGGCCCGGACGATCCGCGACCAGGGCGGCTCGGTAGAAGAGATGGCCCGGGCCGGCACCGTTACCGACCTCTCGGGAATAGGCAAGACGCTGGAAGAGAAGATCCTGGCGCTGATCGAAACCGGTGAAATACCCGCCGCCGCCAAGCTGAAGGAGAAGTTGCCTCCCGGCCTGATCGAGATCAACCGGATCCCCGGCCTCGGCCCGAAGACGGTACGGCGGCTCCACGACGAGCTCGACGTGACCGGCCCCGAAGATCTGCGCGCCGCAGCCGAGGCCGGCAGGGTCAGCCCGCTCAAAGGCCTCGGTCCGAAGGCCGAGCAGAACATCCTCGAAGGGCTCGAGCGACTGGAGGCCGAGCCGGAAGGTCCGAAACGCAAGCCGCTCGACATCGTGCTGCCGATCGCCGAAGAGCTGGTTGCGGCGCTGCGCGAGCACCCGAGCTGTGACCGGGCCGAAATCGCCGGCTCGGCCCGTCGCCTGACCGACACCTGCAAGGACATCGACCTGATCGCGACCTCCGACAGCCCGAAGGACCTGGCCGAGTTCATCGCCGGACACGAGACGGTCAGCTCGGCCGGCAACCCGAGCGACAACGGGGTCAGGCTGGAGACCCAGGCCGACATCGGGGTCGACTTGAGGATCGTCGAGCCGGAGGCATTCGGCAACCTGCTCCAGCACTTCACCGGTTCGGCGGCCCACAACACCGAGCTTCGCGAGACCGCCGTCGCCGAAGGACTCCACGTATCCGAGCACGGGATCAAGGACGACAGCAGCGGCGAGACCGAGCGTTTCCGCAGCGAGCAGGAGGTCTACGAAAGACTCGGGTACCGGTACATCGAACCCGAGCTCCGGGAACATCGCGGCGAGCTCGCCGCCGCCCGGAACGGAGAACTGCCGGAGCTGGTCGAACGTGGCCAGATCCGCGGCGACCTCCACTCCCACACCACGCTTTCGGACGGTCAGAACACCCTTGAGGAGATGGCCGCGGCGGCAGCGAAGCTCGGCTACGACTACCTGGCGATCACCGACCACTCGGCCACCCACGGCTTCGGCAACAACGTCGAGCCGGACCGGTTGCGCCGAAGGATCGAAGAGATCCGGGAGTTCAACCAGAAGGGCGAATCCATCACCCTGCTGGCCGGCTCGGAGGTCAATATCCACCCGGAAGGCACCCTCGACTACGAAGACGATCTGCTGGCAGAGCTCGACTGGGTGATCGCTTCGATCCACACCGGCTTCAGCCGCCAGGAATCTGTGATGACCGCGAGGATGCTGGCGGCGATCGAGCACCCCGAAGTCGACTGCATCGGCCATGCCACCGGAAGGCTGCTTTCGAAACGGGATCCCTACCCGCTCGACGTCGAAGCGGTCTTCGACGCTGCGGCCCGGAGCGACACGGCCTTCGAGATAAACGGCAGTCCGAAACGTCGCGACCTCTCGGACATCCACGCCCGCATCGCCCGGGATGCCGGGGTAAAGATCGTGCTCAATACCGACGCCCACGCCACCTCCAGCCTCGAGAACATGCGATACGCGATCGCCACCGCCCGCCGCGCCTGGCTCGGCCCCGACGACATCCTCAATACCGGGCCCTGGTGGAAGTGACGATTCAGTAGGTGGTGAGGCCGGGCGAGCGGATCAGCTTGACCGGCCTGAAGGCCGATCCGGGCTCGACCAGAAAGCGGACTCCGTCGCGCAGCTCGATCGCCAGCACGGCGGCCTCGCGGTTGCGCCAGGCCAGCGCCACCAGCAAGGCGAAGCCGGCGCCGACCACGGCGACCTCGGGGAATACCAGCCCGACCCCGCCGGCGATCAGAACCGCGGCGATGATCGGCCAGAGCCGGGAGAAAGCGATTCGACCCGGGGGGGGAAGCGACACTCCCGATCGTGTCGACGTGATTGAGCGGGCGGCGGCGAGTGGTCCCCGCATTCTCTCGGCTGAGCGTTCGGATCCACCGAGGTTCAGGCCGACCCAGGCTGCGGTCACCCACCAGACGGCGCCGACCACGAGGATGGTCGGGTCCTGATCGTTCTGTGCGCCGATCGCGGCGACCACGGCGAGCAGGGTGGCTCCACCGGCGGTCAGAAAAACCGTGGCCCGGAGAAGTTCGGCGAAAGGCATCGCTCAGGCGGCCAGCGTGGCGATCATGTCGATCCACTCGTCCGGACCGGCGACCACGATGTCCGCGGTTTCCACCAACTCTGGCGGTCCTTCGTCGGAATCGACGGCGACAATCAGCAGCTCGCTGATCCGGCCGTCGGACTCCATCGTCCTGAGCCGCTTGACGGCATCGAGGTCGGTCTGGTCATCTCCGGCGAAAACGACCGTGGTCAACCCGGTGTCCTCGAGCAGTGCCTCGACCGCGCCCGCCTTGCCCTCCATGTCGGGCGGCCTCAGCTCGAGCACCTTGCGGCCCCAGTGCGTAACCAGGTCGGCAGCCCGGGCATGATCGGCGATCTCCCGCACCAGGCCCTCGGTCCGCTCACCGGCGCCGCGCCAGTGCAGCGCCTGGATCGGACCCTTGTCTTCAACCCGGATCTTGGCGGCAACCCAGTGCGGGCTGTCGTTGTCGGCCACGAAGCGCGAGGCCCGGGTGACCTGCTCGCCTTCCAGCACCATGGTCGGATCCTCGCGGCCTGGCTCGAGCAGCTCCAGGCCGTGGTTTCCGAAGTACGTGACCGATTCGGTGCCGACCATGCGTCTGGCGACCTTGGCCGGCCTGCCGGTGACACAGGCGACCAGCGCCAGATCACGACTGAGCAGCTCGAGACTGTCAGTCGCCTTGGCGGGCACTTTCGCCTTTTCGGGACGATCGACGATGCGGCACAGAGTGCCGTCGACGTCGCTCATCAGGGCCGATCGGCCCGGTTCTTTCAGCAGAAGCGAGAGCGGTGAGTCCTGGTTCATGGTCGTAGTATCGCCGGGATGGAGACTGGGCGAATCTGGAGGCTCGCATTGATCGGCACCGCGGCGGGAGCCTTCAGCGGCCTGTTCGGTGTCGGGGGCGGCACGGTGATCGTTCCGATGCTGATCGCGTTCTTCGCATTCGGTGAAAGACTGGCCACCGGGACCAGCCTCGCGGCGATCGTGGTCATCGCGATCCTCGCCACCGCGATGCAGGGCGGGTTCTACGGAAACGTCGACATCGGGACCGGCCTGATCCTCGCCGTTCCGGCGATTCTCGGGGTGGTAGCCGGAACCACAATCCAGCAGCGCATCCCGGCGAAGGCCGTTTCGCTGATCTTCGCGGTTCTCTTGATCGTGGTCGCCATCGAGATGATCTTCGGCTGATGGGGGGCTGCTGATGGACATCGCGGTCGCGGCCCTGATCTGCCTGCTCGGCGGCATCGTCGCCGGGCTGATCGGCGTCGGCGGAGGCATCGTCTTCGTCCCGGCGATGACCGTCCTGCTCTCGAAAGGCCAGGTCGAGGCCCAGGCGACATCGCTCTTGATGATCGCCCTGGTCTCGATCGTCGGTACCTGGAGGCAGACCCGCTATGGCAACGTCAGCCTCAGGGACGCGGCCTGGATCGGACTGCTCTCGCCGGTCGGGGTGCTGGTCGGGGTGCTGGTCTCGAACGCGGTGTCAGAAAGGGTGCTGCGGACAGGCTTCGCCCTGCTCGCCCTCTACATGGCCTGGCGTCTCCTGAAGAGAGTGTTCGCCCCGGATGAGCCGACCGGTGACGCGGCAGCCGCGACCGGCTCGAGTCAGGCGGATACCGCAGGGCCCCCGCCCCGATGAAGAGCGGCATCCGGCCGAAGAACGGCCCCTACATCCCGGTCTCGGAGATCACCCTCCGCGCCTCGCGTTCATCCGGCCCCGGCGGCCAGCACGCGAACGTGACCGCCTCCCGGATCGAGGCCGTCTTCGATGCCGCCGGCTCGGCTCTGCTGACCGCAGCACAGCGGGAGCGCGTCATCAAAAAGATCGGGCCGACCGTCACTGCGGTCGCCCAGGACGCCCGCTCCCAGGCCCGCAACCGCGACCTCGCCCTGGAGCGGCTCGAGCGAAAACTGTCAGGTGCCCTTGAGATTCGCAAGGCCCGGCACGCCACCAAGCCGTCGCGCTCGGCGCGGCAACGGCGACTGACCGGAAAGAGGATCCGGTCAGAAACCAAGCGCAACCGCCGACCCCCAAGGGAAGATGACTAGGGACGATCCGTGCGTCCTCGCCACTACCTAACCTTCGGAGGGTCATGATTTTCGTCGGGCTGATCGCAGGAATCATCATCGGCGCCCTTGCGGTGCTGCTTTTGCTCGGTCGTCGTTCTGGCGCGACCGAAGTGGAGATGCGCACCCTGCAGAGCGCCCTCGGCCACCGGGATGAGCAACTTCAAGACCAGGCAGAAAGGCACGAGCGTGAGGTCGAGCTCATGCGCGCAGACGAGGTCCGTTTGAAGGAACAGATGAAAGTAATTTCAAGCGACGTGCTCGAGCAGACCTCGAAGAAGCTGGCCGAGCAGATGGTCGAACGCCGCAAGCTCGAGCAGGACCAGGCTCGCACCGAGATGGAAAAACGCGCCACTGAAATCAAGACGGTGGTCAGCCCGGTCACCGAGCAGCTCACCGAGGTCCAGAAGAAGGTCGACGAGCTCGAGAAGCAGCGAATCAAGGCTCAGGGGGAGCTCGGCGAGCAGATCCGGTTCCTCAGGGATGGCGTCAGCGACCTTTCAACCAAGGCGGGAGGGCTCACCGCCGCGCTCAAGAAGCCCTCAGGCCGAGGTTCCTGGGGCGAGATCCAGCTTCGGAACGTGATCGAGATGGCCGGAATGGTCGAGCACTGCGATTTCGAGACCCAGGTCACGGTCCACGACGACGACCGCCGTCTGAGGCCGGATGTGATCGTGAAGATGCCGGGCGAGCGCACCGTCGTGGTCGACGCCAAAGTACCCATGGAGGCTTTTCTCAACGCCCAGGAAGCCGAAGACGACGACACACGCGAAGCCTTTCTCGTCCACCACGCGCAGCAGGTCAGAAATCACGTTTCCGCCCTTCGAAAGAAGGACTACCAGTCGCAATTCGAGCAGAGTCCGGAACTCGTGGTCATGTTCGTCCCCAGCGAAGGCATCTACCACTCAGCCCTGGCCCAGGACTCAAGCCTGCTCGAATACGGACTCAAGGAGAAGGTCCTGATCGCGACCCCGACCACCCTGATCGGCATCCTCCAGGCGATCAACTACGGCTGGGGCCAGGACGTAATAGCGCGCTCGGCCCAGGAGATCGCAGACGCAGGCAGGGAACTCCACAAGCGCATCCTGACTTTCGCCGACCCGCTGGCCAAGGTTGGCCGCCAGCTCGACTCCGCCGCCCGCAGCTACAACGACGCGATCGGTTCCTACGAGAGGATGGTCGTACCTCAGCTGCGCCGGATCGAAGCAGCCGGGGCCAAGTCGGCCAAAGAAATCAGTGAGCTGAACTCGGTAGACACGGCTCCCCGCGAGATCGTGATCGACACTTCCTTACCCGAAACCGGTGAAGACTCGAAGCAGCTCGATTCCGGCGAACCGGAATCCGAAGCCGACCCTCTCAGTTGATGCCGTGCTCGAGCGCGGTCTTGACCTGGGCGTCGAGGGCGTTGAGGCGGTAGAGGGCGATCGCCTCGGGCGAGGGGAAGTGGCGCAGGCGCAGGGCGTCGGTGCCGTGGTGGCACATCACGCAGGCCAGCAGGGCGTCACGCTCGCCCGGCTCGAGCCCCTTCGAGGCATCGGTGATCAGCTCCGCCCCGATCTGAAGGTGTCCCAGCGTTCGGCCACGCTCGGTCAGCCCGATCTCGGCGCCGTAGGTGAACTCGCCCGTCTTGCCGATGTCGTGAATCAGTGCCGCCGCCATCAGCAGGTCTGAGTTCAGGCGGGGGTGGAGCGTGCAGGTTTCGGTGACCAGGGTTGCGACGGCGACGGTGTGCTCGATCAACCCTCCGACGTAGGAGTGGTGGCCGGCCCGGGTGCAGGGGGCCCGGCGAAACTCGTCGGCCGTCGGTCCGGTGAAGAGCAGGGTTTCGACGACAGCCCGCAGGCCGCTGTTGTGGACCTCCCGGCTCAGGTGCTCCAGGAAGCCTTCGAGTTCCTCGCGGTTGCGGTAGGCGGTTGGCAGGAAGGCGGTCGCATCGATCTCCCCGGGATCGACTTTTGCCGCCGACTCGATCTCGGCGCTGAGCTGGCCGCGGTAGCGTTCGACCCGGCCGCGGACCGCGATCACGTCACCGCGCTCGAATCCGAGCCCGATCCGGTCGACATCGCGAAAAAGCCTCGCCGGGATCGTGCCACTTCTATCCCGCAGCTCCAGGCTCAGGTATGAAGAGCCGTTTCGGGCCGTGAGACGGTCCTTTCGGGCGCAGACGTATCTGCCTGAGAAGGCCTGCCCGGGGGTCAGCTCGGACACCGTCGTTCCTTCCCGCTCACTCTGTCTGGAAGCCGCACTTTCCACGAAACACATCCTCCCCTAAAGGCCAGACAGCCGCCAATCCGGGGAACGGAGGTGCGCCATCCTCTAAATTGAACCAATGGATCATTTGAGGTGGGAGATGAACCCCCCGCAACTCCGGAACCCGATTCTCGTCTGCGCATTCCGTGGGTGGAACGATGCTGCCTCGGCGGCCTCGTCCGCGCTGGAGACCCTCTGCGACTCGCTCGAGGTCGACGTGCTGGCTGAGCTCGACCCGGAAGACTTCTTCGATTTCCAGGCCAACCGGCCGACGATCGCCTTCTCCGACGGAGCCCACCGCCGCATCGAGTGGCCTCGAAACACGGTCATCGCCGCCCGGGCGCAGGGCGCCGAGCGCGACCTCGTCCTGCTCGACGGCACCGAGCCGAACCTCAAGTGGCGGACCTACTCCGAGACCGTGGTCAAGGTGGCCGAGTTCCTCAAGGTCGAAACCGTGGTCGCCCTCGGGTCGCTGATCGCGGAAGTCGCCCACACCCTGCCGGTACCGATTACCGGCCTGGCCTCCGACGACGACCTGGTCAAGAAGCTCGAGCTCGACCGCTCCGACTACGAAGGCCCGACCGGGATTGTCGGCGTGGTCCACGACCGCTGCCGTGCCGCAGGACTGCCTTCGGTCTCGCTGTGGGCCGCCGTCCCCCACTACGTCGCCGCCGTGCCGAACCCGAAAGCCGCGCTGGCCCTGAGCGAAAGGCTGGAGCGAATCACCGGCGTCGCCGCCGACCTCTCGGGCCTGAGGGAAGAGACCGTGGCCTACGAAGAGCAGATCGGGCGCGCAGTCTCCGCCGACCCCGAGGTCGAGGAGCTGGTCAGCCGGATCGAAGGCGAGCAGCGAAAGCGGGGGGAAGACGAG
>JBBRVF010000031.1:0-9254 GCA_038247145.1 Solirubrobacterales bacterium
GAGGCCGAGAACGGGGAGGTGACCGGGGTTTCCAAGATCCGCCGGCACCTGCCCGTGACCGAGTACCTGAAGCTCCAGCGCCGCTACGCGCACCTGTTCAAACCGGAGGTCAACACAGAGGTGATCGAGCGCCTGCAGGCCCGCGCCGACAGCAACATCCGCCGCTTCGACCTGCTCGCCGACGACGAAGGTGCCGATTATCCCGGGGAAGCGACCGACCAAGCCGGCGAGCCGGAATCGGAGCCGGGCATCCCGCCTACCCCCGAAGCGGACGGGCAGACTGCCGCCATGCTCAAGGACACCCATGGCAACCCGCGATGATGGAGATCCGGTAATGGAAAAGCCCTTCGCGATCACGCTTGACGTCGGCTCCAGCCTGGCAAACAAGACCGGTAGCTGGCGGACCGAGCGCGCCGTCTACACCGACCGTCTGCCTCCCTGCAACCACGGCTGCCCGGCCGGAGAGAACATCCAGCAGTGGCTCTACGACGCCGAGGAGGGGGGAGACGGCTACGAGCGCGCCTGGCGCCAGATCATGCTCGACAACCCGTTCCCGGCGATCATGGGGAGGGTCTGTTACCACCCCTGCGAGACCGCCTGTAACCGGGCCGAGCTCGACGAGGCGGTCGGCATCAACTCGGTCGAGCGATTCCTCGGCGACGAAGGGATAGATCAGGGCTGGTCGGTCGAGGCCCCGCCAGAGAGGTCCGGCAAGCGCGTGCTGATCGTCGGCGCCGGGCCGTCGGGTCTCTCAGCCGCTTACTTTCTGGCCCGGATGGGCCACGAGGTCACGATCCGCGAGGCCGGGCCGATGGCCGGTGGCATGATGCGCTTCGGAATCCCCAAGTACCGGCTGCCACGCGAGGTGCTCGACGCCGAGGTTCAGCGCATTCTCGACCTCGGCGTGGAACTGGAACTCGACGCCAAGGTCGATGACGTGCTCGAGGCGAGCCGGGAGGGCTTCGATGCTACCTTCCTGGCGATCGGCGCCCAGATCGGCAAGCGCGCCTACGTGCCGGCCGGCTCGGCATCGCATGTGATCGACGCCGTCTCGATGCTGCACGACATGGAAACCGGCGAGAAGCCCCTGCTCGGCCGTCGTGTGGCGATCTACGGCGGCGGCAATACCGCGATGGACGCCGCCCGCACCGCGAAGCGGCTCGGCGCCGAGGAGGCGGTCGTGGTCTACCGCCGCACCCGCGAGCAGATGCCGGCCCACGAGGTCGAGGTCGAAGAGGCCGAAGAAGAGGGCGTGATGATGCGCTGGCTTTCGACCGTCAAGCAGGCCGAAGAGGGCAAGCTCGTGCTGGAGAAGATGGAGCTCGACGAAGACGGATTCCCCCAGCCGACCGGAGAGTTCGACGAGCTCGAGTCGGACGCGCTGGTGCTCGCGCTCGGCCAGGAATGCGACCTCTCGCTGGTCGACGCCGCCGCTGACATCGAGGTCGAGGACGGCGTGGTCGCGGTCGGCCCGGACATGATGACCGGACACCCCGGCGTCTTCGCCGGCGGCGACATGGTTCCGGCCGAGCGCTCGGTGACGATCGCGATCGGCCACGGCAAGAAGGCCGCCCGCAACATCGACGGCTACCTGCGCGGCGAGCCTTTCGTTCACCCGCCGGTGCCGGAGATCGCCACCTTCGAGACACTCAACCCCTGGTACTACGCCGACGCCCCGCGCACCCACCGCAGCAAGCTCGACGCGGTCCGCCGCCAGGACAGCTTCGACGAAGTCGTGGTCGGCTTCGACGAGTCGAATGCGCTGTTCGAGGCCCGCCGCTGCATGTCATGCGGCAACTGCTTCTCCTGCGACAACTGCTTTGGGGTCTGCCCCGACAACGCCGTAATCAAGCTCGACGACCCGGACGAGCGCTACCGGATCGACCTCGACTTCTGCAAAGGCTGCGGAATCTGCGTCGCCGAATGCCCCTCCGGCGCGATCCAGATGTTCCCGGAAGAGATCTGAGCAGATCCCCCGGTCCGGTAGGGCGGTCGCCCTGGCAGCAGCTGCGAGACTGGGCCGATCATGCTCGCATCCCTCAACCTCGCCCTGAAGTTCCTGCTCGAACTGGCCGCCCTTGCGGCTTTCGCCTACTGGGGTGTCAACACCGGAGAGATGCCGGTCTCTCTGCTGCTGGGGATCGTGACGCCAGGGGCAGCGGCTTTCGCCTGGGGAGTCTTCGCTGCGCCCAAGTCGGCCCGACGCCTTCCCCTTCAGCCGCGGATCCGATTCGAGCTCACCGTCTTCACGGCCGCCGTCCTCGCGCTGCTCGCGGCCGGAGTTCCAACCGCAGCCGTGATCATGTCGGCCCTGGTCATCCTCAATGCGATCCTTCTGACCGCTTTAGGTCAGTGGCAGTACTGATCGCAGTGATGTATAGATGCTAAGGTGCATATATGTCGAAAGTCCGCACAACCCTCACGATCGATGAATCCGTCATGAAGGCAGTCAGGGTGCGGGCTGCGCGCAGCGGCAAGGGGGACAGCGAGGTGATCGAGGACGCCGTTCGTCGCTCGCTGGGTCTCGACCTGTTCGAGCGCATGTGGCAGCAATCCGATCTGAGCGCGGACGAGGCCATGGACCTTGCACTCGAGGCGCAGCGCGAAACCCGTGCCGGCTGACCGTTGCTGGTCGTACTTGATCCGAACGTCCTCGTATCTGGCGCTCTCTCGCCACGCGGCACTCCGGCTGAGCTGATCCGACGCTGGCTCGAGGGAGAGTTCGAACTGGTCGTCTCGCCCGGGCTGCTCGACGAACTACGACGAGTGCTTGCGTATCCGAAGATCGCGAAACGAATCGCCCCTGAGGTCGCCGACGCGCTCCTCAGGCTGCTCGAAAACGAGGCACGGGTGGCCGACGATCCCGATCGCCCCGCGCCGATCGAGGTCTCATACCCCGATGACGACTACCTGCTCGCTTTGGCGGCAGCCGTCGGCGCGGCGCTCGTTTCGGGCGATGGTCATCTGACGGTATTGGGAGACCGGTTTCCCGTGTTCAGTCCGGCGGACTTCCTCATCAGGCTCGGCGCGGACGGGACCGGTCGGTCTCAGTAGGGCTTGCGCAGGACGGTGAAGCTGCCGAACCAGGGGCCGAGGCGGCGCTCGACGGTGAGGCCGGCATCGTCGCCATGGGCCTGGAGCGCCTTGCCCGAGACCCAGTGGGGGTCTCCCATCAACTCGCCGACCACGATCCTGCCGCCGGGCCGCACCACGCGGGCCAGTTCCCGGACCGCGGCGACCTGGTCGGGGATCTCGCCGAGGGTGGTGACCAGGAAAGCGCCATGGAAGGTGGCGGGCCCGTAGGGCAGCACCCGGGCGTCTCCCTGAGTGGGGCGGATGTTCGCGATACCCGCTTCGGCCGCCCGGCCCATCGTGTGGTCGAGCATCTCCTGCTGGAGGTCGAAGATGTCCAGCGAGCCTTCCGGACCGACCCATCCGGCGGCGTCGAGCGAGTAGTAGCCCGTGCCCGGTCCGACCTCGAGCAGGTTCTCACCGGGTAGCGGCGACAGTGCTTCGAAAAGGCGCTCGCGGGTGATCAGCGGATGGGGAGCCTGAACCCAGAACCGCTGTCCGTAGGGGCAGGCAGACGGGTTTTTCCGCCACCAGAGTGCCGCCCCGATCGCTGCGAACAGGGCGGCGACTGCGACCATCGTGCGGGTCTTCATGGGTTCATCCTGACACAGCGATTAGGGTTCCCCCGGTGATCTGGATCCTCCTCGCCATCGTCGCCTCGACGCTGGTCGGGATCTGGGCCGAGCGCCGCTGGCCTGACCGGGCCGGCCATGGCTCACGCCAGTCCCTGCTGATCCTCCTGTATTTCGTTCTGCCTCCGATCATCTTCGTCAACCTGGCCAAGGCCGATTTCACGATCGGCACCGGGGTGGGACTCGGGCTCGGTCTGGTCACCGTGGCGACGGTCGGCCTGGTCGCCTGGATACTCGCTGTGCCGGTCCTGAAGCTGCCGCGGCCGGTCGCCGGTGCGGTCATCTGCTGCTCGATCGTCTCCAACACCGGCTATCTCGGCTACCCGATGGTCCTGACCCTGATGGGCGGTGACGACCTCAGCCAGGCCGTGGTCTATGACGTCCTGGTCAGCGGCATCGCGTTGATGTTGTTCGCCTTCGGTGTCGGAGCAGCCTTCGGTACCAAGGCCGGGCAGGGATTTCGCGAGCGACTGAAGGCTTTCTTCTTCCGGAACCCCCTGCTCCTCGCCGGCATCCTCGGCCTGCTCGCGCCGGAATGGATGGCGCCGACGGTTCTGGTCGACATCACCTGGGCTTTGGTCATCCTGATCCTTCCGGTCGGTTTCTTCGCGGTCGGAGCGATCCTGGCCGAGGAGGAGCGCCTCGGTGCCATCCGCCTTCCACCGCGGATTCACCGACAGGTCGGTGCGGTGATCTTCACCCGGCTGATCGTTTCCCCGGCGTTGCTGTTCGTCCTCGCCATGCCGTTCAGCGGCATCCCGCGTTCCTACTACCTGCTGGCCGCGATGCCGAGCGGTCTCAACTCGATGATCGTCGCCCACGCCTACGGGCTCGACCTCCGGACCACCGCCGAGGCCCTCGTCTATACGACCGCCATCGTCGTGGTCGGCGCCGTGGCCTGGGCCCTGATCCTCTGAATGGGTCCGTGCAGTAGCGATTTTCGGCATATTTGAGCCATTCTTCCCGGATATAGCGCGGTCTTTGCACTCTTCTGTCGGGAGCCGTGCGTAGCATGGCGGCAATGCCTCTGAGCAAGGAACAGGCCCTCGACGAGTCGACCCATCGTAAGGTCGAAGGGGCCTTCGACGAGCTCCAACGGGCCGCTCGTAACATCGAGCGCAGCGCAGCCGAGATCGAAGCGGAAGGTGGCGAGCAGCGGCTGGCAGACCTGCTCAACAGTGCGGCCGCAGAGATCCGTGAACAGTTGAAACGGACCATGTCCCAGGCGTACTTCCGGCCTCCGAGCGAAGAGGAGACGGCGCGTCTGGGCGAGTGGAAGCGCAACCTCCCGGATGAGTCGCAGCCCGAACAAGAGGACGACAAGCAGGCGAGCCTTTTCGAGGGTGAAGAGGACGACGCGCTGGCCGCCTGAGTCTGGATGGCGTTCACAACCGAAGAGATAAAGGCCAACCTCACCGAGTTGGTCTCGCGCTGGATGGTCAGGGAGGGCTATGAGAAAGGTGAGGCCCAGAGCTTCCTGAACGAGTTCTTCGGCTGTTTCAGTTTGGATCTTGCCGACACTGCGAAGTTCGAAAGCCACCAGTCGGCCGGCGGCTTCATCGACTGCGTCATCCCCGGCGTGGCGATCATCGAGATGAAGTCCGCGAAAGAAGCAAAGCGCCTCGAAAAGCACCGCAAGCAAGCTCTCGACTACTGGAACGCGTCGGCCGAGCCGGAAACCGATACGCCTGCGCCGCCATACGTCGTCCTCTGCGCATTTCGCAAGTTCGAGCTCTGGGAGCCTGGCAAGTTCCCTGGCAAGCCCCGGCTCGTCCTCGATCTGGAGGACCTGCCGGAGCACTTTGCCGCCTTCAGTTTTCTTCTCGGCCGCGAGCCGATCTTCGATGCCAACGACGAACAGGTCACCGTTGATGCGGTGGAGCAACTCGCGAAGCTGTTGACCAGCCTCGAAGAGCGAGATCAGGGCACGGCAAACGAACGACGAAGCTTTCTGCTCCAGTGCGTCTGGTGCATGTTCGCCGAAGACACGGGACAGTTGGACCGCTTGGGGTTCACCCGCCTCCTGAACGGTTTGATCGAAAGCCCCGAGCGATCGAGCGCGGACGACCTTGGCGGTCTTTTCGAGCACTTGAACGACCCGTCGCTTGGTCGACCCGAACACGGCATGTACGCCGATGTGCCTTTCGTGAACGGGTCGCTCTTCGCCCATCCAACCCACATTCACCTGCAGCCGGAGGAAGTGAAGCTGCTGCGAAAGCTTGCCGGGTTCGACTGGTCGCTGATCAGACCGGCCGTATTCGGATCCCTCATGCAGACGGTCTTCGGACCCGAGAGGCAGCACCGCCTCGGAGCTCACTACACACCCGAGGCGGAGATCAAGTTGGTGGTCGAACCGACGATCCTGCGCCCCTGGAGAGATCGCATCGCCTCCCTTGCGAGCTACGACGAAGCGACTGGCGCCCTGGCTGACCTGCACTCCTACCGGGTCCTGGACCCGGCCTGCGGTTGCGGAAACTTTCTCTCGGTCGCCTACCGAGAGCTCCGGCGGGTGGAGGTTCTTCTGGTCGAGAAGCTGGCTGAACTCGCTAAAGCCGAAGGCAGGCCCGAGCCCGACAGGCAGGCACTGGGCCGGTTTCCGTTGGCGAACATGATGGGAATCGAGATCGAGTCTTTCGCCGTGGACCTCGCACGCCTTTCGCTCTGGATGGCCCAGTGGCTCGCGGGCAAGGAGCTCGGGCTGCCCGAGCGCACCTTGCCGCTCGTGGATCTCGACGGCGTCAGGCGCGCCGATGCGTTGAGGGTCGATTGGCCCCAGTCCGAAGCGATCGTCAGCAACCCGCCTTACCACGGTTCCCAGAACCTTCGAGGCGTCCTGACTGACGAGCAGATCGACTTCATCGAGCGTGAGTTCGGCTGCGGGCTGAAGGACCTCTGCGTCTACTGGTTCCGCCGCGCCGCCCAGGTAATGCGGCCTGGTGACCGCGCCGGCATGGTCGGCACAAATTCGATCAGCCAGAACCGGGCTCGGGCGGCGAGCCTCAACTACGTAGTCGAACGTGGCGGGGTGATCACCGATGCCGTATCGCGGCACAAGTGGCCGGGTGAAGCAGTGGTCAACGTCAGCATCGTCAGCTGGATTCAACGGCCGGATTCGGAGCCCGAGACCTTCGTCCTCGATGGCGAACAGGTCGAAGGAATCAACACCCGGCTTCAGGAGTCGATCCTGCCGATCGAGGAGTACGAAAAGCTGGGGGCAAACGCGGGAAAGGCCTTTCAGGGACCAATCCCGGTTGGCCCTTTCGACTTGACGATTGAAGAGGGTGAGGCTTTGCTCGCGCTGGATGACGCGGACTACGCCGACGTAGTCAAGCCCTACCTCGTAGGCGATGACATCGCCAAGGATCCCTACCAGGCGCCGCGACGCTACATCACCGATTTCGCTGATCGCAAGCTTGAAGAGGCGATGGCCTATCCGGCAGCTCTCTCGATCGTCCGGGAGCGGGTCAAACCGATGCGCGATGGAAACGCAATGAAGCGACGCCGCGAACAATGGTGGCTATTTGGTTCCGGAGCATCGACGATGCGGAATGCTCTCAAGAATCGAAGCCGCTTCATCGCCGCAAACTCCCAAGGCAAGAGGTTTCTGTTCACTTGGCAAGATCAGGTGGTTTGCCCCAGCAATCTCACGAATGTTTTCGCATTCGACGATGACTACTCGATGGGTGTCCTGCTTTCATCGACCCACGGTGCCTGGGCACTCAGCGAGGGCTCCACATTGCGGGTTGACCTCCGCTACACGCCCACGTCCTGCTTCGAGACCTTCCCCTGGCCTGAGCCGAAGGAGGCACAGCGTCAGTCGATCGCCGAACTGAGCCGCTCACTACTGGAGCTCCGCGGTGAGATCTGCGAGAGGGAGCAGATCGGGTTGACGACGCTCTACAACCAGGTCGACGACGGTGCCTGGCAGGATCTGGCCCGCGCCCATCGCGAGCTTGATCGGGCGGTCGCGAAGGCTTACGGCTGGTCGACGAAAGTCGCGCAGGACCCGCTTGAGATCAAAGCGCGCCTGGCCAGGCGCCACGCCGAGATCGTCGCTGACCCGGCGTCCTACTCGCCGTTCGCTTATCTGTCATGAGCGTGTCGAATCACTGCTACCCGGACAACAGCGGCAGATCGAGGAGCGCCCGGGCGGCGAGGGCCGCGGCCAGGGCGACAGACAGGCTGAGAAGGGTTCCGATCAGGTAGTACTCGACGAACCTCTCCTGATGTTCGAACTGGGGGAAGCGGGCGGCAGTCTTTATTCCGAGGATCAGGGCGGCGGCGCTGGGCATTCCGGCGACGATGACCGTGAAGATCAGGCCGCGCTCGAGCCAGCCGATGTAGCGGCCGGCGTTCCGGATGCTCTTGCGTGGAGGATCGCCGCCGCGGTCGGCGGCAGCCTCCTCTGCGGTCAGCTCGAGTCGGCGCAGGATCCCGCCGACCAGGATCCCACCGCCAAATACGGTCAGCAGGCCGAGCACCAGGACTTCGAAGGTTTCGAGTGGGCTCATGGGTCTACTACCGGTCTGGCGAGCTCGGTTGCCAGTTCGATCAGTTCCTTTTCTTCCTGGGTGCCGGCCGCGTTCAGTCGCTGGTAGGCACCCTGGGGTGAGAGCTTCAGCTCGTCGATCACGGCCCTGACAGAGTAGTCGGCTTCGTAGTAAGTGTCGGCAGCCTCGCGCTGCTTCTCAGTCCGCCTCGAGACGATGAAGGCGAGCGCGCCGAGGCATCGATCGAGCGAAAGAGCAACGACCTCCTCGGCGGTAGATGCGTGTTCGTCGGCCGACTTGACGGCTAGCGGCCGGGTGCTCCGCTGGGTTTTCGCTACCTGAATCGCGTCTCTAGCGGCCCAGAAGGCCGGTCCGCGTCCTTCGCGCACGCTGTCGGGAAGGGGCGTCTCGACGGCCCCGACGCCGACGCCCATCGTCCACTGACCGCTGGCGGCGATTCTCCTGGCAATCGTTCCGAGAGCCTCCGGTTCGCCGATCAGCGCCTGCATTTCATCGCCGGCGGTCCGGTCGAAGCACAGCTTCAGCTGGTCCGCCATAACACGATTCAGCTGTCGGGACCACGCTTGGACGAGGTCCTTTTCGGACCGGCTGTCACGCTGGTCGAGAACCAGAACTATGGGCATATATCAACATTATACGTTTATGAGGGAATAGTCAACGATAAACGTTGAAAACTGGCAGATCAACGAATGACGTTGACAGTGGATCAACCCGGCTTGATCTGGCAGGAGAGCTTGCCCTGAAGGGAGCCTTCTACGGGCGGTGGAAACTGCGTCGCCGGCTGCTGCCGGCCGACGATTCTCAGTTGCCGGGCTACGGCAGCGGGAGGGATCCCGGCGGTGAAGATGACGACGGTCGTGCGGCCGGTGTAGATCTCGAGATCGCCTCCCGCCCGACGGGCCAGTTTCGCGCCCTTGAAATCGAAGAGCGGGACCTTCCACGGGTAAGCGGCCGGCCAGCGGCGGCAGATCGGGTAGTTCTGGATCTCGATCGGCGCCGGACAGCCTCCTTCGCTCCCGCTGGGGGTGCAGTCGCCGTA
>JBBRVF010000032.1:0-9177 GCA_038247145.1 Solirubrobacterales bacterium
AGATCCAGAAGTGAGCGAAGAAAAGCGCCAGGACGAGCCCGAAGTCGAAGTCGAGGTCGAACTCGACGTGACCGAGGAAGTCACCCCCGAGGTGGACGTGGAAATTGAAGCCGTGGAGACCGAGACGGTCAGCAAAGACGGTGAAACCGTCGAAGAGACGGTCGAGGTCGAAGAGGTCATTGTCGAGGAGGTCGTGGTCGAGGCCGCCGCCGACAGCAAGCCCAAGTCAGACCTTCCCCCCGGAGCCGATCTCGAGCCGATCTCGGTCGAGCCGGAAGCCGAGCTCAGTACCGAAGAGCGTGCCCGCCTCGAAGCCGAAGAAGAGGAGCGCGCCGAGCGTGAAGCCGCCGAGTCCGAAGGCGGGGAAGAAGAGCAAGCTCCCGCCCGACCCGCTCCCGCCAAGATCGCCAAGGACGCCCGCTTTATCGCGACCGGCAAGCGCAAGCGCTCGGTCGCCCGGGTGATCGTTCTCGCCGGCGACGGCAAGATCACGATCAACGAGCGTGACATCGAGGAGTACTTCCCGCGTGCCCGTCACCGCACCGTGGTCAATTCACCGCTGGTGGTCACCGGTTACGAATCCAACCTTGAGATCCGCATTCGTGTTCACGGCGGCGGAATCAGCGGCCAGGCCGGCGCGGCCCGCCACGGCATCGCGCGGGCCCTGCTCGAGGTCGACCCCGAACTCCGCGCCGAGCTGAAGCGCCGCGGTTTCCTGACCCGGGACGCCCGGGCCAAGGAGCGTCGCAAGGCAGGCCTCAAGAAGGCCCGTAAGCGGCCGCAGTTCTCCAAGCGCTGAATCGCAGTTGGCGATTCCGCCGGGAAAGCTCTTCGGCACGGACGGGGTCCGCGGCCGCGTTGGCGACCTTCTGACTGCAGAACTGGCGATGGCCGTCGGCCGTGCCGGCACGGCCGCGCTGGAAGTCGAGCGGCCCCGGGTCCTTGTGATCCGGGATACGCGTGAATCGGGCCCGATGCTGGAGTCGGCGCTGGCCGCGGGAATCGCCGAGGCCGGGGGAGAGGTGCAGCTCGGCGGCGTACTGCCTACACCGGCGGCGCTTCTGCTGTCGCGAAGCTACGGCTTCGACCTGGCGGCGGTCGTTTCGGCCTCCCACAACCCCTACGGGGACAACGGGATCAAGCTGTTCGCAGGCAGCGCGGGCAAGCTCGACGACGAAACCGAGGCGAGGATCGAGAAGCTGATTCACGACCCACCGGCCCCCCACTCGCGGCCGGGCAGGATCGAGACCCTGAACGGCGCCGAGCGGGACTACCTGCGCGCCCTTGAGTCTTACTTCCGGCTCGATCTGAGCGGGACGAAGGTAATTCTCGACTGCGCCAACGGCTCGACCTTCCGGGCAGCCGGCGAGATCTTCACCCGGCTGGGGGCCGAGGTCGAATTGATCGCCGCCGAGCCGGACGGTCGCAACATCAACCTCGACTGCGGCTCGACCCACGTCGAGAGCCTGGCCAGGCGAATGGCTGGATCCGGTGCCGACATCGGCTTTTCATTCGACGGCGACGGAGACCGGGTGCTCGCTGTCGACCGCGAGGGCAAGGTCCATGACGGCGACGAGATCATCGCTTTCGTCGCCGCCGACCGGGCCGCCCGCGGGACGCTCGGCGGCGGAGTCGTGGTGACCGTGATGAGCAATTACGGCTTCCACCAGGCTATGGGCAAAGCCGGGATCGAGGTCGAAGTGACCAGCGTCGGCGACCGCTACGTGCTCGAGGGCCTTCGCGAGAAGGGCTGGGTGCTCGGTGGCGAGCAGTCGGGCCACATCATCTCGACCGACTACGCGCCGACCGGCGACGGCATCGCTGCGGCGCTGATGCTGCTATCCGCGCTTGACGGACGCGACCTTGCCGGCGCGGGCGTGATGGAGAAGCTGCCTCAGACCCTGGTCAATGTGCGGGTCGCCGACCGAGAGGCCGTGGCCGGTGCCGGCGCCGTCTGGGAGGCGGTCGAGCAGAAGAACCGCGAACTTGAAGGCAAGGGCCGGGTGCTGATTCGCCCCTCGGGTACCGAGCCGCTGGTCCGGGTCATGGTCGAGGCCCCGACCCAGGCCGAGGCGGAAGCGCTCTGCGCTGAGCTGGTGAGCCTGGTCGAGACCGAGTTGGGCTGACCCCCAGCGGGTAGCCTAGGGCCTTACTCATGTGCGGAATCATCGGATATGTCGGCCACCGGCCCTGCGAGGAGATCCTCGTCTCGGGACTGGAGCACCTCGAGTACCGCGGCTACGACTCGGCCGGGGTGGCCATGCTGATCCCGGACGGGGTCGAAAAGGTCCGTGCTGTCGGCAATCTGGCCAAGCTTCGCGAGGCTCTCGACACCGAGCGCGGCGTTCTCGGCTTCGAGGAGCAGCCCGACATCGACGGCGACTACACCGGCATCGCCCACACTCGCTGGGCCACCCACGGCCGGGTCACCGAGGCCAACGCCCACCCGCATTCCGACGAGAGCGGCGAGGTTCAGATCGCGATGAACGGCATCGTCGAAAACCACGCTGACCTGCGTCTGGAGCTGGAATCGGAGGGCCGCCGGTTCAGCTCCGAGACCGACGCCGAGGTCATCGCCCACCTGATCAGTCGTCACTTCGAAGGCGATCTGACCGCGGCGGTGCGGGCCGCCTACGCCGAACTTCGCGGTCACTACTCCTTCGTCGCGATGCACTCGAGGGCACCGGGCGAACTGGCCGGCGCCCGTAAGGAGACTCCGCTGATCGTCGGTATCGGCGAAGGCGAGAACTACATCGCCTCGGCGATCCCGGCCTTCATGGCCCACACCCGCGAGGTGCTGACCATCGAGAACGGTGAGATCGTCACTCTGGACCCCGACGGCGTGACAATTACCGACGAGCACGGCTCGCCGATCGAGCGTCAGCCGGACACAGTCACCTGGGACGAAGAAGCAGCCGAAAAGGGCGGCTACGACACCTTCATGATGAAGGAGATCCACGAGCAGCCCGAAGCGATCGCCGAGACCATCCTCGACCGGCTGCCCCACGACGACGGGGTCGACCTTTCCGACATGGGCCTCAGCGACGACTACCTGCTGAACATAAAGAGAATCGTGATCGTCGCCTGCGGCACCTCCTACCACGCGGGCCTGATCGGTCGCTACGCGATCGAGCGCTGGGCGCGGGTACCGGTCGAAATGGACATCGCCTCCGAATACCGCTACCGCAACCCGGTGGTCGGCCCGGACGACCTGGTCATCGGGATCACCCAGTCGGGCGAGACCGCCGACACCCTGGCCGCGATGAGGCTGGCCCGCGACGGCGGCGCGACCGTACTGGCGGTGACCAACATCATGGGCAGCCAGGCGACCCGAGACGCCGACGCCGTCCTGTATACCCGCGCCGGTCTCGAGATCGGCGTGGCCGCGACCAAGACCTATGTGGCCCAGGTGGCGGTGATGTACCTGCTGGCGCTACGGCTGGCCGAGCTTCGGAAGAAGCTCTCGATCGAACGGATACGCGTCCTGGTCGCCGGCCTTCGCGAGATTCCCGAGATGATGGACCGCACGATCGACGTCGTCTCGAACGAAGTCGAGGTGATCGCAAAGCGCCATGCCGGCGACTCCTTCTTCCTCTTCCTCGGCCGGCACATCGGCCTGCCGGTCTGCCTCGAGGGCGCGTTGAAGCTCAAGGAGGTCTCCTACATCCCGACCGACGCCTATGCGGCCGGGGAGATGAAACACGGGCCGATCGCCCTGCTGGACGAATCGACGCCGGTGATCTGCGTCGCCACCGACAGCCCGATCCTCGACAAGATGCTCTCCAATATCGAGGAGGTCAAGGCCCGCGGGGCGATGACCATCGCGGTCGGCACGGAGGGATCCGACCGGGTGACCCGGGTCGCTGACGAGACCATCCTGATCCCCAAGACCGACTGGCTGCTGCAGCCGATCCTGGCGATCCTGCCGCTCCAGCTGCTGGCCTACCACGTGGCCCGGTTCAACGGACTCAACGTTGACCAGCCCCGGAATCTGGCCAAGACCGTCACGGTCGAGTAGGCCATCGGGCCGGCCGGGGCCAGGCGCTAGCATGGGAAGCCATGCCGGAGATCCTCAAGCGCCGCTCCACGCCGCCGATTCTGGCCCTGTCGGCCGTGGTACTGCTGGTCGTGGTTTTCGTCCTTCTGAACGGCGGCGGCAGTAAGGGTGCCGCCAACTCCGGACTCGCCGGTTACATGCCGCCCGACTCCGTGGCCTACGCCGAAACCGACCTCAGGCCCGATGGCCGGGTCGCGGCCGGCCTCGACCAGGGCGTGAGAACGCTGACCGGCAGGAGCCTCAGCGCCTCGCTGGATGAAGCTTTCAGCCGCTCGAATAAATCGGGAATCGACTACCGCCGGGACATCGAACCCTGGCTGGCCGGCCCGGTCGCGGTCTCGACCGGCGCCAGTCGGACCGAAGCCGGGCTGGTCGCCGAGGCGAGCGATGTGGACGCGGTGGCCGCTTTCGCCGAAGGGCTGAGTGCAGGCGGGGACCTCCCTGACGGCGCTCAAGCCGAAGTTGTCGGTGATGCGCTGGTCGTGGCGAGTTCGCAGGCCTGGCTCGACAGGATGCGCGAGGCTTTCGCCGGCGAGTCGCTGGCCGATACGCCCGTCTTCACCGGCTCGATGGCCGATCTGCCGGAAGGCGGAGTCGCCAGCCTCTTCATCTCGAACGCCGCTCTACTCAGAACGATCGAATCGGAAGACTTCGCGCTGTCGCCGATCCTGGAGACTCTCGGGATCGAGCCGGAGGGCACCGGCACGGCGATGACGCTGAGCATCGACGGCAACGTGGTTTCGCTTCAGGGCAGCAGCGGCCTGGCGACCGGTGTCGGAATGACCGGGGCCGACGAGCTTATTGAGAGCTTCCCCGCGGACAGCCTGCTCGCGGCCGGGTCGGGCAACGTCGGCGAGTCGCTCAGCGCCCTGATCGAGACGGTCGATCAGACCGGCGCGGCTCCGGAGGGAACCGGCGCGGGCGAAGGCGCCGACTCTGGCCAGGGTGTCGGCCCCGATGCAGGCGGACTCCTGGGCCAGGCTTCGGCATTCGGCATAGATCTGCCCGAACTGATCGCATCGATCGAATCGGCCGGCGTCTTCGTCACCGGTGAGAACGGGAAGGACCTCGGTGGAGCTCTGGTTGCGATCACCTCCGACCCCGAACTGGTCGGCGAGACGATCGATTCGGTGACTTCACTCGGCGCCTTCGCCGGGCCAGACTTCTTCAGGCCTTTGCCCGACGGACTCGACGGCTTCAGCGTCGCCCTGCCGGGAATGCCGGCCGGACGGGTTGCGGTCGCCGCCGACGGCGACCGGCTGGCTGTCGCCCTCGGCGTCAAGGCGGCGCGGCAGGCACTCGACCCCGGCGCTCGCAGCCTCGGCGATACGGGGCTCTACCGGGAGGCAACCTCGACTCTCTCCGGGCAGGGCGTCAGCCTGTTCGCGACCCCGTCGGCGATCGTCCCGCTGATCGCAAAGAAGGCCGACAGCTATGGCGGCCCGGCACATGGCGGCAAAGCCGGAGCGAAGCGCATGAAACGGCTGATCGAAGGTATCGAGACGGTCGTCGCCGGCTCCGGCGAAGGTGGCAGCTTCGAGGTAGACCTCGGTCTGAAAGATTGATCTGGTGAGCAGACCCCGGGGGAAGCAGCGGTGACGCAGACAGCCGGAATCGGCATCGACCTTGTGGACATCTCGCGGATCGAGCGCGCGCTTGAGCGAAGGCCGCGCCTCGCCGGGCGGCTGTTCACCGAGGGCGAGCTTGACTACGCGGCGGCCAGGAGGCGACCGGCCCGGCACCTCGCGGCTCGTTTTGCCGCCAAAGAGGCGGTCGTAAAGGCGCTGGGGCTGGGGCCGGGCACGGCGATGCGGGAAATCGAAGTCGTCGGCGGCAGTCCGCCGCAGGTGCGCCTCCACGACGAAGCGGCCAGGTTTGCCGAAGAGCGTGGACTCGAGGTGAAGGTCAGCCTCAGCCACGAGCGGGAGATGGCCACCGCGGTGGCGATCGCCGAGGCGGCCTGATGGAGGGCTGGCTCGAGCCGCTTTACGACGCCGCCGGGATGGGCGCCACCGACCGCTGGGCTATCGAGGACGAAGGCGTACCTTCGCTGGAGCTGATGGAGGCCGCCGGCCGGGCGCTCGCAGAGGCGACGGCGGCGGTCACCGGTCCCGGGCCGATCCGGGTGGTCTGCGGGAAAGGAAACAACGGCGGCGACGGGCTGGTCGCCGCCCGGCATCTGGTCGAGAGCGGCTACGAGGTCGAGGTCCTGATGCTGTGGGATCCGGAGACCCTCAGTCCTGACGCCCAGGTCAACTACCGCCTGCTCGAAGGGGTCGAAGTGCTCGAAGGTGAAGGCGCACTGGGCCGGCTCCCCGGCTCCGGCGCGATCGTCGATGCAGTGCTTGGCACCGGCTTCGAAGGGGAGCCGCGCTCGCCGGTCTCCGAGGCAATCGAGGCGATCAACGACTCCGGCTGCCGGGTCGTTGCCTGCGACATACCTTCCGGCTCCAACGCTTCGACCGGCGAGGCGGGGCTGGCCGTCAGCGCCGAGCGAACGGTCACCTTCCACGGGCTGAAGCTCGGCCATGTGATTGCCCCGGCCAAGCACCTCTGCGGCGAGGTCACGGTCGCCGACATCGGCATCCCGGCAGGCGCTCCCGCCGGTGAGGCGGCCGGTCTGATCACCGCCGCGGTGCTTGAGTTGCTGCCGCGCCGGGGAGGGCGTTCGACCAAGTTCACCTCCGGCAGGGTCTCTGTGGTCGGCGGCTCGCGTGGCCTTACCGGGGCGGTCTGTCTGGCGGCCGAGGCGGCGATTCGCTCCGGCGCCGGCTACGCGACCGCCGCGGTCCCGGCCGATCTCGAGCCGATCTTCGAGACAAAGCTGACCGAAACCATGACCCTGGGCTGCGGCACCGACAGCGGCCACCTGGGGCCGTCGGCCCTGGAGCAGGTTGCCTCGCACTGCGAGAACGCTGCTGCGGTGGTGCTCGGGTCCGGACTCGGTCGGGAGCCTGGCGCCGGCGAGTTCCTGCGCTCGCTGGCCGGCCGGTTGAAGGCGCCGGCCGTGATCGACGCCGATGGCCTCGGCGGCCTCGACGGCCAACTCGAGATCGTCAGCGGGCGCGAGGCAGCAACGATCCTCACCCCTCACGAAGGAGAGATGGGCAGGCTGCTCGGCCGCAGCTCCGACGAAGTTTCCGCCATGCGGCTCGACTCTGCCCTCAGTCTGGCCCGGCAGACCGGAGCGGTGGCGGTGTTGAAAGGCGACGATACGATCGTCACTGACGGCGAGCGCATCACCGTAAACCGGCTTTCGGCGCCGGGACTGGCGACGGCCGGCACCGGAGACGTGCTGGCCGGGGTCTGCGGGGCGCTGCTCGCCCGCGGCCTCGATCCGTTCGAGGCGGCCTGTGCGGCAGTCCACGCCCACACCCGGGCGGGGCGGATCGCGGCATCGTCGGTCGGCTCTGCGGAAGGCGTGACCGCCGGCGATGTCGTATCGGCCATGCCTGCCGCATTGGCCCCCGGACCGGTCGGCGGCCGGAGCTTGGAATAAGATCGCCGCCATGCCGACCGTTGCAGACATCATGGACCGCGAGCCCGCCACCGTTTTTCCCGAGGACGACGTCAAGTCGGTGATCGCGGCGCTCCAGACCAACGACCTCCCCGGGATCCCGGTGGTCGACGAGACCCGCAAGGTAGTCGGCATCATCACCGACTCCGACCTGGTGATCTCGGACGAAGAGTCGGACTTCCACCTGCCGCATTACGTCAACATCATGGGCGGCATCGTTTTCCTTGAGTCGACAAAGCACTTCGAGGAGCGCGCCCAGAAGGCCTTCGCGGCCACCGCCGCCGAGATGATGACCGCCGACCCGCTGACCGTCGGCCCCGACGAGCCTGCCGAGCACGCCGCCCGGCTGATTTCCGAGAAGCACCACAACCGTCTGCCGGTAGTCGACGATGAGGGCCGACTGGTCGGCGTGGTCACCCGGGTTGACGTCCTGGCCGCCCTCACCGGGACCTGATGTACGAACGGGCCGAGGCCCGGATCGACCTCGGCGCGCTGCGACACAACTGCGGCGAGCTGCGCCGCCGGATCGGCCCCGGAGTCGAGCTCTGTCCGGTCCTCAAGGCCGACGGCTACGGCCACGGCGCCGTCCACTGCGCCGGTGCGGCGATTCTGGCCGGGGCCGACCGGATCGCCGTCGCGACCGCAAGCGAAGCCCTCCAGATCCGGGCGGTCGATGGCGAGGTGCCGATCCTCGTGCTCGGCGCGCTGGCGCCCGGAGAGGTCGAGGTCGCGGTGGCGGCCGGGGCCGACGTTTCGGTCTGGGACCCTGAATTCGTCGCGGCGGTCGAGAACAGAGCCGAACAGGCGGGCAGGGTGGTCGGTATCCACGTCAAGTACGACACCGGCATGGGCAGGCTGGGTAACCTCGACCCGGATGCGGTAATCGGCATCGCCCGGGCCGTTGCGAACAGCCCGCAGCTCAGCCTCGAGGCGGTCTGGACCCACTTCGCCACCGCCGACGAAACCGACCCGAGCTTCATGGACCTTCAGCGTCAGCGCCTCTCGGAGCTTGCCGACCGGGTTCGTGCCGAGTATCCCGAGGTCAAGGTCCATGCCGCCAACAGCGCGGCGCTGATCTCCGATCCGGCCACCCATTTCGACCTGGTCCGCCCGGGGGTCGCCGTCTACGGAATGGACCCCTTCGGCCGCGATCCGGCCGAGCACGATTTGCGGCCGGTTTTCTCCTTCCATTCCTGGGTGGCCACGGTCAAGCGCTTCGAGCCGGGGATGAGCGCCGGCTACGGTCGCACCTGGACCGCATCGGAGCCCACCACGGTGGTCACCGTGCCGGTCGGCTACGGAGACGGAGTCAGGCGGGCGCTTTCGAACCGGGGCGAGGTCCTGATCGCCGGACGCCGCCACCCGATCGCCGGCACAGTCTCGATGGACAACATCACGGTCGAGGTCGCCGACGGCGAGGTGGCGATCGGCGAAGAAGTGACCCTGGTCGGTCGGCAGGGAGACGAGGCGATCACCGCCGAGCAGTTGGCGGCCACTCTCGAGACGATCAACTACGAAGTCACCTGCGCGATCTCACCGAGGGTGCCTCGACGGGCTTTCGGAGATCGGGCTTGACTCTCGAAGAGGCCTCCCGGGCGATCCT
>JBBRVF010000033.1:0-8745 GCA_038247145.1 Solirubrobacterales bacterium
CCACGGTCCACTCGTTCTCCTTCGGACCGCTGCCGTAGGGGTTCTTCGCATCGGCCGGGTAGGTGAACTTGCCGTCCTTGCCACCGCTGCCGCGGAGCACGTCGAACACCGGGTAGTTGACCCCGTTCTCGACGTCCATCCAGATCGGCCTGACCGGCTCGATTCCTTCGGCCAGGGGCGAGCTGTCCGGGATGAAGTCGATCGTATAGGTGATGTAGAGCTCCATCGGCTCGGGCACGAGGTTGTGAACCATGTGGTTGAGGGTCCAGGTGTCGGTCTTTTCGTACCGGTAGCCGAAGCCGGGAGGAAGCTCCATCGCGGTCTTCTCTTCTCCGGTGGCATAGAAGCGCTCGGGGAACGAGGAGCCGACCTGCTGGTCGGTTGCGTCGTCGCGATTGAGGTTCAGCCAGACGCCGTGATGGAACATCACCTCGCTCGACTTCGGGATCGAGCCGTCCGGACGGACGAGGTTCGGCTCAATCCTGGTTATCCAGCCGTTCACCGAGGGCCGCTGGTAGGCGAGAATCGGGTCGTAGTCGATCCTGTTCTGGCCGGAGGTCACCTGGAGCGGACCGCCGTTCTCGCCGACGTAGTAGGTGGTGCGCTCTACGCCGTTGGGAAGAATTTCGGTTTCGGGCGGGACGATCGCCTTCGAAGCGGGGGCTGCCAGGAGCAACGTCGAGGCGGCCAGCAGAAATGCCAGCACCGCGATCAACGGCACCCTGCCGACTTTGCCGGCTGATACGGATTCCACCCTAAAGCTCATTCTCGCTCCCGCAATCGTTGTTGGCGGCACTCCACTTAAGCCACCGTGAGAGGAAATCTACCGTAAGGGGAGGTGCGGCAACGGAAATCCGGTCAGCGGAGCTGCTTCGTTGCCGCGGATGGATTGCCGAACGCGACTGTGGCCCGGACCGACAGCTTGACTTTGCGTCCCTTGTTGATCGCCTTGCGACCCTTGCCGCCGAGCTTGAGTTTAATCGTGCGGGCAGAACCCGCCCCGAGGTTGATCTTCGACGCGGAGGCGATCTCTTTTTTGCCGCGCTTGACGCTGATGCGCACGCCTGAGCTCGCGGCCGTTGCCTTGATATTCACCTTGACCTTGCCCGACTTGCGGACCTTCTTCAGCCGCTGGCCGGGAATCGAAACCTTTATCGACGGCCTGGCCACAACCTCGCCTTTGCCTCCCTCAACGGTCAGGTCACCGCTCATCGACGGTCCGTGGAGGGTGCAGAAGAACGGATAGGTGCCGGCCTCGAGGTACTGCGTTCCTTCGACTCTCGAAGTATCGCCGGCGGCGATCGTCTTCGAACGGAACAGTTCGCCTCCGTCGGGTCCCTCGGCGGTCGAAGTCACGTTGTGCGGAGCGTTTGCCCCGGCCGGGTTCTCGAAGAGCGGTACTTCGCCGAGGTCCTGGAAGTAGGGGCCGGGCGCGAAAGTGCAGCACTCCAAATCAGCCGTGATCGTGTCGGCTGCGGATGCCGGCGCCGATGCCCAGAGCATCGCGGCGGCGGTGATGAGCAGCATCGTTCCGATTCCCCTGCGGATAGTTCCCATGGGGCAATCATGGCGCATCGCCATCCTCCGCGCCGCAGTACTCCCGGTTGGGAACCCCTCGCCCGGGTACGGTGCTCCCATGGGAATAGAACAGATTCACGACTTCTCGGGGCTTCGGGCCCTCTTCATCAACTGCACGCTGAAGCCCTCGCCGACGCTTTCGCATACCCGGGGCCTGGCCGACATATCCCTGGGAATCATGGAAAAGCTCGGGGTCGAGGTAGAGACGATCAGGGCGGTCGATCACGAGATCGCACCCGGGGTCTATCCCGACATGCGCGATCACGGGGCCGAGCGCGACGAGTGGCCGGCGATCCAGGAGAAGGTGATGGCCGCGGACGTACTGGTGCTGATGACGCCGATCTGGCTGGGGGACAAGTCCTCTGTCTGCACCCGGGTCATCGAGCGGCTGTACGCCAGCGGTGGCGAACTCAACGACGACGGCCAGTCGGCCTACTACGGACGAGTCGGCGGCTGCCTGGTCACCGGCAACGAGGACGGTGCCAAGCACTGCGCGATGAACGTGCTCTACTCGCTGCAGCACCTCGGATACATGATCCCGCCACAGGCCGACGCCGCCTGGATCGGCGAAGCCGGACCCGGCCCCAGCTATCTCGACGAAGGATCAGGCGGCCCCGACAACGACTTCACCAACCGCAATACGACCTTCATGACCTGGAACCTGCTCCACGCGGCCAGGCTGCTTCGGGACGCGGACGGATTCCCGGTCGGGGGCAACCAGCGGCCCGAATGGGACGAAGGCGAGCGCTTCGGCTTCGAGAACCCCGAATACCGCTGATGCGGCCGGATTGCCGGGTCCCACCGGCTTCGCAGGCTGGCAACATAGCCCGCCGCCGCCACATATAGGCTTGTGCCATGTACGTATCTTTCGGAGGTCCCATTTTCCTGATCGCAGTCGGCGCGATCCTGCGCTACGCGACCAACATCACAGTTTCCGGCGTAGACATGGACGTCGTCGGTCTGATCCTGATGATCGCCGGTGCGGTAATCCTCGTGCTGTCTTTCACCGTGGCGATGGTCAACCGCAAGGACCGCAAGACCAACGGCAGGCCTCCGGCCAACCGGCCTCCGCCTCCCCGCTGAGGCACGGCTCCGCGCCGGCCCCGCCTCTCGGCCGGATCATCGGGCGTTGGGTTCGATCAACCGCCGCTGGCGGGGGATCTCGGTGCTCTCGAATCCCTGCCGTTCGCAGGCCTGTTCGATCACGTCGAGCAGGAAGAGTATCCTGCCCGAGATCGTCGGGTGGGTGGCGGCAGAGATCCTCACCTGCTCGAAGCCGAGCCGGATCAGATCGTCGAGATCAGGTGCGAGGGCGATCAGACGCGGCTCGCCGGCCTCGTCGACCCGCACCGGACAAGGCCGATCGCAGCTCACAAACTCGACCAGGAATGAACCCATCGCGTCGATCGCATTCTCGGCCGTGGTGGGGTCGTTGATCCCGGGAGAAAGGCCTTTCAGGGCGATATCCGCAAGCTGCCTTACCGGAAAGGCGATGTCCTGGACAAGGGTGCGCAGCTGGCCCAGCAGGAAAGCACTGTCGACGGCGGCCGCCAGTTCATCCGCTGATGCATCGTCTCCGTCCTCAGCTGCCCCTGGCTCGATCCCCGCCTCGGCGATCACCTGACCAGACACGACGTACGCGCCGATCGGCGCGCACTGCCTGATGATCGCGCCTGATTCGACTGCCGCCTCGATCAGGGAGCCGGTGTCGACGACGGTCAGGTAGCCGTTCTTCTCGGCCCTCACCTCCACCACCCTGGCGCCGTCCATGGCCGAGGCCGCGAGCAGGGCCGCCCGCTCGGCCGATTCGGGCTCCCCCGGTCCGGACGGATACAGCTCGGCGGTGGCTTCGACCCCGTCGTCGTGGATCGAGGCGATCACCGACGAAGGCTGGAGCATCCTCAGGATGTGGGCGATGAAGGCGGCGAAGGTGCCGAAGGCGGCGAAGGCCAGCAGCACCGCCAGGGTCATCGAGAGGTTGGGCGGATCGGCGTACTCGCCACTGACCCCCAGCCTGACCAGAAGGGTGAGGCTATAGACGAAGGTCCCGAGGAAGACTGCCAGAGTGATCTGGCTGAGCCGGTCGCTGCGGAAAGAGCGAAGAACCGTCGGGCTCAGCTGCGACGAAGCCAGGGTGATCGCCACGACCGTGACCGAGAAGCTGAGCCCGGCCACCGTCGTCGTCGTCGTTGCGATCGTCTCCAGCAGTCCACGGGCGGTCGACTGGCTGTCGAAGGTCAGCGCCGGCACCGTGATGTTCAGAGAGTTGTCGAGGGCGGGTAGAGCCAGCCCGACGACCGCGCCAGTGAACATGGCGACCCCGGAGGGGAAGCCGAAACTCGCCTTCATCCCATCCCACACGAGGGCCATGCGGCCACGCCAGCCGTCGGAAGCGTGCTTTAGTGAACTGCGGGCCACGTTTCAGACCTTACCCTCGTGCCCGGCACGGCAATCAGCCGGTGCTGTCGAGGCGATCAGATGCGGTGCAGACCAGCGCGACGGCCGGGAGACCGGTTAGGGACTCGGGACCGGGTACGAGACTCTGGTTCGCTCCTCATCGATCTGCGGGAAAGCCACCCGATCCGTGGGGGCTTGTTTAGAAACTACGGGTGACGCGAGAGGAATTCCCGTATCGCCTCATGGGTCTCTTCGGGTTTTTCCATTTGCGGCACGTGGCCGCAGGCGAGTTCGAGGTGCTCGGCCTGCGGGAGCACCCTCTCGACATGCTTTTCGAAACCGATCGGCACGAGTGTGTCCTGCTCCCCCCAGACGAACAGGGACGGCGACTCGAGGCTCGTCATCCGGGTCCAGAGTCCTTCTTCGCCGTGGGGTTCGTCAAGGTAGATGTTCCTGGCCGACTCGTAGAAGGCGACGCGACCGCGCGGGGTCAGGAAGGAGCGCAGGAACTCATCGACCCCCGCCGCGGTCCACCCCTTGCTCCCCCCGGGTACGAGTCCGCGGACCAGCCGTTCGGTGATGACTCTCGGGGCCGGCTGGATCAGCCCCAGCTTCGGCAGCGGACCCCGAAGCAGCCACCGCCAGCGACGGTCCCGGAGCCAGGCCAGCGCCGGGGCCAGCATCACCAGGCTGAGAACCCGGTCGGGGTGGAGCAGTCCGGCTTCGATCGCGACCCTGCCACCCATGCTGTTGCCGATCAGGTGGGCCTTCTCGATACCGAGCCCGTCGAGCAGCCCGACGACCGCCTCGGCGAAGTACGGAGCGTCGTACGCCGCCCCCAGGGGTTTCTCGGAGTCGCCGAAACCGGGCAGGTCCATCGCGATCACCTGGCGCTCCCCCGACAGAGCGGCGATCGTCGTCAGGAAGGAGGCTTTGGTCCCGCCCAGGCCGTGAAGGCAGACGACGGGTTCCCCCTGGCCCGCGATCAGAGTCGAGATCCGGCCCGCCTCGGTCACCGTAGAGCCAAATTCCATGCGACCGGGATCAACGATGCCGCTGGTCGCGGCAAGAAAACCGACTCCGAGGTGAAGGTTGCGGCGGACCTTGAGCGCACTGTCGCTGAAGGCAGCCATGCCGAAGCCGATGTCGTCGGCGATCCTGGCCCAGGTCCTCGCGTCGGCGATCAACTCGGCGTCGAAGGACTCGCCGCTCGCCGGAAAGAGATCGGCTCCGTGGGTGGTGATCACGGCATCCCACTCCGCCTCCCCCTCGACCCCCAGCCGAATCCGCGCGGATCCGCTCGGGATCTCGATCACATCCGGGTCGAAGCGGGAGACCAGGTAGGAGAGCGCCTCGGGAGGGGCGGCTTCAGCAGGCACCGGCAAATCCTAAGGCAGAGTCGGAACCGAAATCGCGGCAAAGTACGGAAAACGAAAGAGGCCGACGTCCGGGCCTGGTTCTCTATCGACTGAGCGGCGCCGCACCGGCGATCCCCGGTGCCGACAGACCCGACGGGAACCTGCCGGCCCGACAGGGCGGCTGCCCGGACTGCCGCGTCGGGCGCCCCGGTCGGGATACGCGTCGAATCACTCCAATACCGGGCGCCGTCCTTTCAGGATGAAGGCTCCCGCACTCCTGACTCTGTGGGTGCTTCGAACGTAGCGATGGCGCATCAGGTGACTGTCGACTGCGTTCAGGATCCCTGCCCGGCGTTCGGGCGAGTCGGCGATCCTGGCCCTTACCTCGGCCTCGTACAGGCGCCGGGCCTCCTGCTTCCCCTGCCAGCGCATCCGGCGGTGGGCGCTTCCGTTGTGAAGCCGCTTCAGATAGCGGGCTTCGGGGACCTCGATGAAGTAGCCGCTCAGCGCCATCGAAAAGGCCCAGATCAGATCGGCGGCCGCATCGGTCTCCGGAATCGCTCGGGCCAGTTCGCTCCTGAACACACCACGCCAGCAGCCGAGGCCCATGTTCCACCTCCTGAGCAGGTCGACCGCCTCGGCCTCGGGCGGCCGGCGGCCGAGTTCGATCGGCGGCCGGCGGTAGGCCAGCGGTTCCACCTCCCTGCGCCTGAGCCGCCCCTCGCTTACGCGCCGGAGAACCGTCGGGAAAGCCAGCACACGATCGGGGTTGTTGTCCAGGGCCGCGGTCAGGAGGTCGAAGTAGCCCTCGGGCGAGACCAGGTCGTCCTGCGGCATCCAGCAGAAATATTCGGTGGTGGCTTCGCGGAGAAGCAGGTTGCAATGCTCAATCCAGTTCAACTCCGTATCCCGCCTTACGACTTCGACCCGGTCGTCCCCGGCGAAGATCCGGGCGAGCCGCTCGGGTGAGCCGTCCAAACCCGACGCATCGCTGATGACCACGGCGCTTGAGGCAGGCGCCCGGTTGACGTTGCCGACGATCGTGTCGATCCATCGGCCGGCACCGTGAAGCGGTATCGCGATCGTCAGCCGGGGATTCAGCGCAACACCCTCAGAGTCCGACCGGGGTATCGGTGATCAGCGCGGCGCAGCGCTCCGAGGCGAGCGGCGCTGTGGTCAGCTTGCCCGCGCTCAGCGACCACCACCCCTGCGACTCGGTGATCGCATCCTGGTTCCTGGAGTGCAGGCCGCTGTGCCTGTCTCCGATGTCGGTCTTGCCCTGGGCGACGATGTAGCAGGCACCGTGATCGACCACCACCGAAGCGTCCAACCCGGGAACCAGAGTCACGATGTGATCACGGGTGCGCCCGGCGACCTCCGCGTCGGCCCGCGGCCTGCCGACCGGAGAATCGCCGAAATGAGTCCTGGAGACCGGATACCAGCTGACGTAGATGTCGCCGTTCGGCCAAGGGACGACGTCGCCATACGGGCCCTGGACCAGGGTCAGCGGCCTCAATGCCCCGGCATCGCCACCACGCACCACCACCTGGTGCTTGATCCGGTAGCACTGCCCGGTTTCCTCTCCGAATGCCTGCCGATCGAGGGCTGGTCTCCCTTCCCAGGAGCAGTTCGCTACCTGGCAGGTGTTCAGACTCGCTTCCCCGGATTTCGTCGATAGCCCGAGCGAAAATCCGCCGAGCGTGCGTTCCAGGCTATCGACACGATGAGCGGTGAGTACCTCGATCAGTGGATCGTCGGCGACGGCCTTCTCGAGGTGATGGCAGACCAGCCTCGGGTCGATCGCCCTCTCCGGCGTCTCGAACCAGTGGCTGCCGAAGCCCGACCGCATCTCCGGAGCTGACCCGGCATGCCGGACCACCTCCTTCCCGGCGATCCGGTGCCCGAGGTAGGAGTCTCCGAGGGGGCCCGCTCTCCTCTCGATTTCGCCGAGCACGCTTACGTAGTGGTGCTCCAGTTCGGCGGCCGATGCAAGGCTGTCTTCCATCACCACATAGCCAAAACTCTCCGAGCAGCCCGATCGCCAGTCCACTTCCCCGCACCAGCGCTCGAGCAGCGGACTGAAGGTGAGCGCACCCTCGACCATTGCCGTCGTTGTCTGGCCGGTCGGATCGAGGGCATAGACGAAGCCGAGGTGCAGCTTGCCTTCGTTGCGCAGGCTTGCCTGGCTCAGCAGGCGGTCCTCTTTCTCGACGATCAGCGAACCGACGCCGCGGCCGGCGAGAGCCAGGGCAAGCGTGGTTCCCTGAATCCCGCCGCCAATGATCGTGATCTCCCTCGGCATCTCGTCCACCGGGATGAGTTTATGCAGATGCCAAGGCCCGCCGTGACTGTGGCCCTTCGATCAGGTGAAGACGATCTGGCCGCCGGCGGACATCTCATAGAACTCGCCCACCGTGATGATCGAGTCCGTCTGGGGTATGAAGTCATCTTCGGAGAGTCCGAAGAGGTCTACCGTGGCCTTGCACCCGTACAGCGGCGCGCCCGAATCCGAGATCAGCTCGATGAATTCCGGGATCGGCGGGATATCGAGCTTCTCCATCTCCGCCGCCATCTTCTTCGTGACCAGCGACGAGACGCCCGGTATGGCCCCGGCCACGGTGGCCATGTGAAGGCCGGGGTTGCCAACCGTCGCCACCTTGATCTTGTCCTGCTTCGACTTGGTGATCGCATCGAGCCCGAAGAAGGTGAAGAAAACGCTCGCTTCGATCCCTTCCATGCGGGCGCCGTTGGCCATGATCAGTCCCGGATAGACGCCCTCCAGGGAGCCCTTCGAGATGACGATCGAGACCTTCTTGATCGGCTCGGGAGCTGCGCTCCCGTTCTGCTGTGCCAGTTCCTGCTCTGCCGTGTCAATCATTGTCGTCTCCTCCTAGATGCAGCCGCGGGGCTTGGGGATGCCGGCTACTTTGGCGGCGAGCTTCGCCGGGCCCTTGGGAAACAGTGCGTAAAGTTCTTTGATCGGCACACCGGATGCTTTGCCGAGGGTGCGGATCGATGGCGCGGACCCCTCCTCGAGGTAGGTGTCGCGCATGTAGTTGACGACCATCCAGTGGCGCTCGTTCAGCTCGCCGATACCGTTGGCGGCGGCGATTTCAGCTGCGACGTTTTCGTTCCACTGAGCGGTGTCCTCGAGGAATCCCTCGGCGTCTACCTCTACCGGATTGCCGGCGTAAGTCTCGGTACTCATCCTGGATCTCCGTTCTTATTGCCGACCTGCTGCTTGCCGGCCATTGACAGTTGGGGGCCGATTCCGGGTATATCGCGCCCCGGAAGCAGCGCATGCCAGTAGAAAGGCTGAAAGGCCAGCTTAGCCATGTGGTTGAGGCGGGACTCGCGCAACAGCGGCAGCGGACCGGCGCGCCCGACCGGGTAGCGGCCCGGAAGCGGCTCG
>JBBRVF010000034.1:0-8519 GCA_038247145.1 Solirubrobacterales bacterium
CGGTCGAACAGTCGTTGTCACCCGGGCCCGGGCCCAGTCCAGCGGCTTCGCGCGGACCCTGCGATCGCTCGGGGCGGCCGTGGTCGAGCTTCCGGCGATCGCGATCGAGTCGCTGATCGAATCGGCCGAAGTGACGGATGCGGTTACGCGGTTGGCTGACTTCGACCTGCTCTGCCTGACCAGCCCGAACGCTGTAGAGCTGCTTTTCGGGGCGCTGGGGCGCAACGGGCTCGATGCCCGCGCCCTGGCCGGGATCCAGATCGCGGCGATCGGACCGGGATCTGCCGAGGCCCTGCGCAACCACCGGATAGAACCGGACCTGTTGCCGGAGAGATCAGTCTCCGAAGGCCTGGTCGAGCTGCTGGAAAGCGAACCGATGGACGGCCGACGGGTGCTTGTCGCCCGGGCCGAAGACGCGCGCAACGTCCTTCCCGACGCCCTGCGCGATCGCGGTGCCGAGGTCGAGGTGCTGGCCCTCTACCGCACGGTCAGGGACACTCCCGCCAGCCATTCGATCGAGGCCGCCGGCGGTGCCGACTGGATCACCTTCACATCCGCCTCGACGGTCAACAACCTGCTGCTTGCGATGCCGGACGGTCTGCCGCCAAAGGCCCGGATCGTCTCGATCGGCCCGGTCACGTCGGCGGCGATCCGCGAGGCCGGTCTCGAGGTTGCGGCCGAGGCGATCAGGCATGATCTCGACGGTCTGCTCGAGGCGCTGCTCGAAGACCTGCCGAGTCGCTCCGCCGACGATGGCTGAGGACTCCATCGATCGCCCGGCACCGATCCTCTTCCTCACCGACTTTGGTCACGAAGACGAGTTCACCGGCATCTGCCGTACGGTCATCGACCGGATCGCGCCACAGACAAAGGTGGTCGACCTGACCCACGGGATCGAGCCGGGCGACATCCGCCGGGGCGCGCTGGCGCTGGCCGCTGCCATCCCGTATTCGGCCCCGGCCGTCTTTCTGGCGGTGGTCGACCCGGGAGTCGGCACCGACCGACGGGCGATCGCGATTCGGGCCGGCCTCCACCACCTGGTCGGACCCGACAACGGCCTGCTCTGGCTGGCCGCCGAAGCCGCCGGTGGAGTGGACCGGGCCTTCGACATCTCGGAGAGTCCGGCCCGCCTAGAGCAGACCCGCCGGACCTTTCACGGCCGCGATATCTTCAGTCCGGTCGCTGCCCGCCTCGCCCTCGGCGAGGATCCGGCCGGTCTCGGGGTAGAGATCGAAGCAGGCGACCTGAAACGGCTCGAGCTGCCCGTCGCCAGAGTCGAAGAGCGGCTGATCGAGGTCACGGTCCTGGTTCGGGACCGCTACGGCAATCTCGCCCTGAACCTCGGGTCCGACCTGATCGGGCGAACGTTCCTGCGGCCCGGCACGAAGTTGCGGATCGAAGCAGGTACCTCCGACGGGGTGAACGACGGCGTTGAGGTCTGCTTTGCCGAGGCATTCGGTGATGTGGCCGAAGGCGAGCCGCTGCTTTACGTGGACTCTTCGGACTCGCTCTCGCTGGCGATCAATCGCGGCGACGCCGCGGCGGCCTTCGACCTCGGCCCCGACGACCAGCTTCTCCTGAGGCCCGCCTGATGCCGGTCGGCAGGCCGCATCGGCATTTCCGAACGGTCGGCTCGACCAACGAGGTCGCCCGCGAGCTCGCTGAAGCCGGAGCCGTCGACGGCACCGTGGTCACCAGTGATACGCAGACCGCCGGCAGGGGGCGGCAGGGCCGTTCCTGGTCGACCCCGACCGGTGCGGCACTGGCCTGGTCGCTGCTGCTCAGGCGCAGGGTGGAAGTACCCGGCACGCTTCCACTCCAGATCGGCGTCGCCGTCTGCGAGGCGGTCGAATCACTCGGTGTGCCCCGGGCTGAAGTCAAGTGGCCCAACGACGTCTGGATCGACGGTCGCAAATGCGCCGGAATCCTGGTCGAGGCCCGACCGCAGGACGGCTGGGCCGTGGTCGGGGTCGGCCTCAACCTCTCGGTCTCCGAGCAGGACTTCCCGGAAGAGCTCCGCTCTCGTGCCACCTCGATCGGCCACGGTGCCGACGTCAGGTCGGCGACCGCGGCACTCAACCGCCTCGTCGAAGCCAGGCTGCTCGCACCGGTCGAAGCGACCCTGGCCGAGTTGGCCGACCGCGACGCCCTGCGCGGACGGCCGGTCAGTTGGAGCACGGGTGGAGGCGAAGCCCAGCGAGGGGTCGCCGCCGGCATGGACGGGGCCGGCAACCTGCTGGTCGAAACCGCCGACGGAGTTGATTCGCTGAACGCAGGAGAGGTTCACCTCGGTGGCCAGGCTGACTGAAAGCGAGATCGACCTCGGCCGGAAAGGTGTCGTCTGGCTCGACGGTTCCGCGGTTCCGGTCCGTCAGACGGGTGCTGGACGCGCGGTCGCGAAACTGGTCGACCCGGGTAACGTCACGACCGGCAACGGGTCCGTAGCTGCGGGCGGGACGCGGGTCATGCCGCTGGTCTTCGCCGTCGGCGAACCGCAACGCGCTCTCGAGGTTGGCGGAAGCATCCGCAAGGAGCGTATGTCGGCGATTGATCGCTGGTACCGGCGCGAGGCCCGCGAGAGGATCGAAGCGGTCACCTGGGTAGAAGCGGAGAGGCTCGAACTCAAACCCGGAAAGGTCACGATCAGGGACCAGAAGACCCGCTGGGGGTCATGCTCGACCTCCGGCACGCTCTCCTTCAACTGGCGCCTGGCGATCGGCCCGGGCCACGCGCTGCGTTACGTGGTCATCCACGAGCTGATCCACATCCGCCACCACAACCACTCCCGCGTTTTCTGGGCGGCCCTGACCGAGGCGATGCCCGACTGGAAGAGGTCCGCCGGCTGGCTCCGGGCCAACGAGCGCCTGCTCACCGCCTACCGGCCCCGAATCTGAGTCCTCACGGCCGGGACCCGGCGTCACTCATCCGGTTCAGGACCGAATTCGAAGGTCCGGGTCGGGGCCGTCAGCCCCGGACCGTGACGAACCTGTTGAACGTCTCGACGCCTCCGCCGGTGACCGACCTCACCCTGAACCGGACCTCGCAGCTCCGAGCCAATGATGACCGAGTGTCGTACCACTCGATCGCGACGTTGTGCCTGTCGCAATCGTTGAACCTCACCGTGTACTTGCCGGTGAAGAGCGGTCCCACCGTGTATCGACCGAGAGATTTCCGACAGCCGAACCATTACACTCGGGCTCAAGTGACCCGGCAGCGAAACCTATCCGGAGATGCGTCGGCCATTAAGGATCGCCAGCGTCGCCAAGGCCTACAGCGGCGCGGTCGCCCTGGCCCTCGTCGACCGCGGCAAGCTGAAGCTTTCCGACACGATCGGCCGGCTTCTGCCGAACCTCCTGCCCAGGGCCGGAAAGGTCACGCTTCAGCAGCTTCTCCAGCACACCTCGGGCCTGGCCGACTACATCAAGGACAAGGCATTCGTCAAGAAGCTGGGTGCCAAACCCTCGAGATACATGACGCCGCGCCGCCTCCTCTCCTTTGTCAAGGGCGACCGGCTCGGGTTCAGGCCGGGCACCGAATACGAGTACTCAGACAGCGACAACATCGTGATCGGGCTGATCGCTGAAAAGGTCACCGGCGCCTACTACGAGAAGCTGCTCAGGCGGCTGATCGGTCGCAGGATCAAGATGACCCGGACCACGTTGCCGCGGACGATCCGAATGCCGACCCCTTTCCTCCATGGCTACGACATCAACAAAGGAAAGCCCCCCGAAGACGTCTCCGAGTTCATCAACCCGGCGCTCGCCTGGGCTTCCGGCGGAATCGTTTCGACCCTCCCCGACCTCAGCCGCTTCTTTCGCGGCTACGTCGGCGGCAGGCTGTTCAACTCTCACCTGGTTCACGCCCAGCGCCAGTGGGTCGGCGGCAGCTCTTCACCGCCGGGACCCGGCGTCAACTCATCCGGTCTCGGTCTGTTCCGCTACCTGACGAAGTGCGGCACCGTCTACGGACATACCGGCTCCTTCCCCGGCTACCGGATCTTCGCCGCCGTCTCGGCTGACGGAAGCCGCTCGATCGCCTACATCGCCAACGCCCAGATCGTGCCGCCGGCCAACGGCTCGCAGAAGGTCTCGGCCCTGATCCGCAAGTCCCAGGTCAAGGCCGTCTGCCACGCCCTGAACTGATCTCGTCCAGCCCGGCCGGCAGCTACGGGAAAGCCGCCGGACACTCCGTGGGGTCTTCGGGCGGTCCGGGGAGACCGTCAGTGGTGGATGTCGGAGCTGTAGGGCTGGTGTTCGTCTTCTTCGGAGGAGAAGGCGGTCGTATCATCGCTCGGACCGGGCCCGTCCGCCCCGTCTGACTTGTCGGCGGCCCCTGACTTCTTCCGGGTCCGGGCTTTCGACCTGCCGGAGCGCGACCGATCTGACTTGCCGCTCTTGCCGTTCGAATCGTCGCCGGAACCTTCTCCTCCGACGTCTCCGGCTTCGACGCCAGCCGTGACCCCGTTCTCTTCCCCGGAGTGCTCGACCGTATCGTTCGCAGCCTTTTCGGTGGCCTCGGTCCCGTTCGTCTCGTCGCCTCCTCCACCGGCCTTGCCCTTCTTGCGGCGACGTCGCTTCTTGCCTCCCTTGGGGAAGTTGCGAAGCAGCTCGCGGGCGACCGCAGAAGGCTTTCTCGCCATGCGCATCCGGGCCCCTCGCAGAACCTCTTCGCCTTCCGGAGTATGGGCCACCGCGGCGGCCAGCAGCGATACGGCCAGGCGCCGGTCCTGCTTACGGACCGACTGGACCAGCTTGCGGGCGTTCTTGCCGTGGGCCCTTCCTGAAGAGTTGACCAGCAGACCGAGCAGGCGCTTGGTCTCGGGCCAGCGCTGGACCGCATACTCCTCGTGGAGCTCGCGCGTATAGGAAGCCAGGCGCCAGACCCAGGCTTGAGCCTGGTCGCGCCGACCGATTCGCTTGTCGACCAGTGCCTGCAGCAGGACCTTGGTCGCGGCGCGCTTGTCCTCGCGGCTCCAGGTACCGACGATGTCGATCGCGTCGTCAAATGCCTCGGCGTCCTTGAGGTTGGCGATCTCGCTGATCGCCTTGATCCGTAGTGGCGTATTGCGGTTGCGCTGGACGCAGGTCAGCAGAAACCGGCGGCGGAGTTCCCTTGTCTGGTCGTGCTGGAGCATTGCTTTGGCCCGCCGCCAGCCCTGATTGGTAACCCGCGCGCCGGCCAGAGCCGCCCAGACATGCTGCTCGGCGTGGTCGAGGTTCTCCACGGCGATCCGCCAGATGTCCCTCTCGAGGACCTCGATGCGGTTCTGCTCGTCGTCCGATACCGGCACGATCCGGCGCTCTACCCGCACCTTGCGGCCGCGTCCCCGGCGGACCGGTCCGACCACGATTGCGCCGCCTCGGTAGACGTCACGGTCGAGCAGGCTGTGCAGGGTGACGATGGTCTCGTCGTGGGTGGTCGCCGGGTGGACGAAGTCGATTACCAGGCCGGCCTCTTTTCCTGGCGCGCGCCGCGTCACGCGGCCGACTCGCTGCTGGTAGATGCGCTTCGAGGCGGTCGGGGCCAGGTGCATGCAGATGGTCGCCCTGGGCGAATTCCAGCCCTCGGCCAGCAGCTGGGCGTTGCAGAGCACATCCACCTCGCCGCGTTCGAATGCGGCGAGGATCTCGGTCAGCTCGCGCTTCGGGGTCTCACCCGAGACCGCCTTGGCGTTGATGTCGAATTCCCGGAAGGCGGCGGCGACGTTCTTGGCGTGCTGGACGCCAGCCGTATAGAGCACGCCGGGCGCCTTGCGGAAGCGCGACTTGTAGAGGTCGGCGATCGCCATGTTGAACGGCGCCTGGTCGAGCAGCTTGGCCAGTTCTTCCTGGTCGAAGTCCTGGTCGACCTCGCCTTTCCTCAGCGGAACCTTGGCGATCGTCCTCACCCCGGGGCCGGGAGGTATTCGCAGGCAGCGCAGTGGTGAGATCACCCCGCGCCGGGCGGCCTGGGCGAGGTCGAAGCGCGAGGTCTGGGTGGGGAAGAGGTCGGCGACGTGGCGGGCGATCAGCGCACCGGTCGCGGTCATGCCGACGAATATCGGTCCCGGCCAGGAGCGGATGCAGGCGCTGGTCTTCTCGCCCAGTGCGGTGTGGGCCTCGTCGCAGATGACCACCGTGTAGGCGTCGGAGACCCGGTCGGCGTTGCGGACGAACCACTGGTAGGTCTCGACCGTAACCGGGCCGTCGGCCTCGTCGCGTCCGTCGAGCAGCGGCGGACGCAGCCGTTCGCGGTAACCGCGGTCGGAGATTTCGCCGATGAACTGGTCGACCAGGTTGCGGCGGTGGGTCAGGATCAGCACCCCGCCGGTGCGGGTCGCCTCGATGAAGCCGACTGCGGCCACGGTCTTGCCGGCGCCGGTCGCATGCTCGAACCAGAAGCGCCGGGCGGCACCGGGGTCGTCCCCGGTCAGCGCCGGGTCAACCGCTTCCTCCTCGGCCGGTGTGTCTTCAACCCAGTCCTGGGGCTCTTCATCTTCCTCGACTTCGGTGTCGAGCTCTTCGGCCTCGGCGTCTTCCTCCTCGCCCTCGTCACCGTCGAGTCCGGAATCGCCGGATTCGGTCGATTCGGGGTCGGCTTCGAGGTCCGCGGTCGGACCGGAGCCTGCGCTGTCGTCGGTTTCGTTTTCGTCGTCTTCGGCAGCTTCGGCCGGCAATTCCCGGCCGATAGAGAGCGGGTCGCCGCTGTCGGCGGCAACCTGCTGCTCGGCAATCAGCTCGGTCAGCGTGCCGGACAGGGCGTCGATCTGGTGGGGGTTCAGTTCGGCACCGTCGCGCAGGGTCGGCGGCTCGTCGCCGATCAGCCGCTCGAGGCCGAGCAGCAGGGAGAAGTTCCGTCGCCAATCCAGGGACGGCTCCTCTGCTCCGGCGTCGATCTCCACCAATGCGGCATCGAGCGCCCGGCGGCGAGCCGTGCCGGGGGTCAGCGAATCGGGTCCCGAGCCGTTGAGCAGGAACGGTTCCCGCGCGAATGCCGACGCGCGTTCGATGTCTGAAGCTGAAGGGACCGCCTTATCGGCGGGTGCTGCTGTGCTCGGGGCCATTAAGCCTTCGTACGTAGTCCCGACCACGTACAGGAGTTCGGGCGGGACAGTGGATAGATGAGAGTCCCCTGACCGCGACAACAGGCTGCGCGGCGGTGACTGCCTCCATGGTCCGCAGGTGGGCGGACCGTTCAACCTGTATTTAATCACTACTGACATGTATTGGTCGTCCGACAGCAAGAAATCCACCGGCCACCGGTGGCTCGGCCTGCTTCTCGCCGCAGTCGCCGTGGCCGTATTCGCCGTCGGATGTGGCGGCTCCGACTCGGTTTACGACGGTTCTCCGCCGCCCGATTACGGCGCTCTGGCCGACTCGCCGCCGCCGCTCGATACGCTCTACAGCCAGGGCAACGACCTGCTCCCGGGTGGCACCGAAGCCTTCGACAGACGCCTCGGCGAGCTTCAGGGTTTCCCGGCGGTGGTCAACGTCTGGGCATCCTGGTGCGGTCCCTGCCGGGAGGAATTCCCGCTCTTCCAGCAGGTCTCAGCCGACATGGGCAGCGAGGTTGCATTCCTCGGGGTCAACTCGCAGGACAGCGAATCGGCGGCGGCGACCTTCCTCGAGTCGAGTCCTCTGCCTTACCCGAGCTTCTCCGACCCCGACAAGGAGATCACCGAACAACTCGATGCCGGACGGGGCCTTCCCGCAACCGCCTACTTCAACGCCGCCGGTGAGCTGACCTTCACCAAGCTCGGCCCCTACCGCGATGAAGCCGAGCTCGAGGCGGACATCGGCCGTTACGCGCTTGAGGCGGGATGAGCAAGATCGCCGGAGCAACCCGACGGTTAGGCTGAGAGCGTGGAGATAAATGATCCCACCCTCGTATTTCTGCTGATCACCATCGGTCTGGCCGGTATCGGCGTGGAGATCAACGCTCCGGGCAGCTTCGGCCCCGGCATCATCGGGATCGCATCGCTCGCTCTCGGCGTGATCGGGGCGATCAGCATCGGTTCCTTCGGAGCCGGCCTCGGGCTGCTGCTGGTTGCCATCGCGTTCTTCGTAGCCGCGGCCGCGCTCGAGCACACCCGGCCACTGGCGGCGGTCGGCGTGGTCGCGCTGATCGGCGCCGGGATCTTCATGTTCAACCGCCAGACCGACCCGACCTCGGTCGCCGCGGTCATCGTCGGCGCAGGTGTGATCGGGGCCTTCATGACTTTCGTAGTCGAGCGGGCCGAAGGAGTTCGCGGCCAGCCCGCTCTCACCGGCTGGGAGGAGCTGATCGGAGCCACCGCCGAGGTCAGGTCGGCCCGGTTCTCCGGAGATCGCGGCACCGGCCAGGTATTCCTCCACGGGGCGCTCTGGGAGGCCAGACTGGCCTCCGACAGCGAGCCGGTCGACCTTGGCGATACGGTCAAGGTGGACGAGGTCGAAGGACTCACCCTCGTGGTTCACAGGTTCGACCGTGGCGCTGCCACGGAAGCTGAAATCGAAACAGAAGGAGTCGCAAAGTAATGGACGTCCTGGGCGCCGTTGTAG
>JBBRVF010000035.1:0-8410 GCA_038247145.1 Solirubrobacterales bacterium
ACCGGCGTTCCGACGCCGATATCAGGCCGGTCAGCATCGAGCCCGGATTCGTTTCGAGCGCCGACGGCTCGGCCCTCATCTCCGCCGGAGGGACGCGTGTGATCTGCACCGCCTCGGTTTCGGAGAAGGTCCCGAAATGGATGGTCGGGCGTGGAACCGGCTGGGTCACGGCCGAGTACTCGATGCTGCCCGCATCGACCGGAGATCGCAAGCCGCGTGACATCAGCAAAGGCAAGCTCGACGGCCGCTCGGTCGAGATCCAGCGCCTGATCGGACGCTCCCTGCGTGTGGCGGTCGACTTCGAAGCCCTCGGTGAGCGCAGCGTCTACGTCGACTGCGACGTGCTCGAGGCCGACGGTGGAACCCGCTGTGCCTCGATCACCGGCGGCTACGTGGCCCTTCATCTGGCCCTTTCCGACCTGCTCGAGCGCGGCGAGATCGAGACCTTTCCGTTGACTACGGCGGTTGCCGCCATCAGCGTCGGTATGGTCGGTGGCCGGGCGCTCTGCGACCTCGACTACTCCGAGGACTCGACCGCCGAGGTGGACGCCAATGTGGTCATGACCGGCGACGGCGGACTCATCGAGGTTCAGGCGACGGCCGAGCAGACCCCGCTCTCGAGGGCATCCCTCGATGACCTGCTGTCGCTGGCCGAAGCCGGAATTGGTGAGCTGAGGCTGGCTCAGAACGAGGCGACCGGGGCTTGATCCTCGCCAGCCGCAACCGGCACAAGGTCCGCGAGTTCGCCGAGATCCTGCCGGCCGCGGGGCTGGAGCCGCTGCCCGACGGAGTCGAGATGCCGCCGGAGGATGGCGACAGCTTCGCCGCCAACGCGCTGATCAAGGCCCGCGCGGCCCGGGCTGCAACCGGCGAAGAGGTCATCGCCGACGATTCCGGCCTCCAGGTTGACGGGCTTGGGGGGAAGCCGGGAGTCAGGTCGGCGCGTTACGCCGGAGAGGCGGCCGACGATGGCCAGAACCTCGGCAAGGTCCTGCGTGACCTCGCCTCATCCGGTGGTCCGTCCAATGCCCGCTACGTCTGTGTGGTCGTTTACATCGACCGGCAGGGTCGGGAAACCCTGTTCGAGGGAACTTGCGAGGGGAGCATCACCCAGGAGCTTCGGGGCGCGGGGGGCTTCGGCTACGACCCGGCTTTCATCCCGGAAGACACCGGGGCTGAAGACGGCCGCACGATGGCCGAGCTGAGTCCGGAAGAGAAGAACGCGATCAGCCACCGCGGTCGGGCCGCGCGAGCTCTGGCCGAATTCCTCTCAAACGACGAAGCGCCCTGAGAGAATGCCGGCCTGGACGGTGCCGGGCTACTCGCCGGGAATGGGCAGCAGGTTGACTGCGGCCGCAGCCCCCACCGCGATCACGGTCACCCCGTAGCCGGCGTAGCCGGTGGCAAAGGCCAGCGCCGAGGCTAGCGCGCAGACCACGACGACGATCATCCATGAGGCTCGGGCAAGGGACATGGCCGGTATGTTCCTACACGGTGACCCCGAACGCAAAATCTGCCGACGGACCGAAAGGCCCCGCCCGGCAAGGCGACCTCCCCGAACGGGCGCATGCGGTGCTCGACAGGCTCGCTGGACTCGAGCCGGAACTGAGGGCTGCGGCCGTAGTTTCCGATCGGGGCGAAGTGCTCGCTTCGACCCTCGATGACCCGGTATGGGAGCGCTTCGCTGGCGATTTCGTCGAAGCCCTGAGCGCGGCCGGACCCGGGGAGATCGACAGTTCCCACGTCGCGACCGGCGAGGCCGAGGTCTTCCTGGTCAGCGAGTCCGGCTTCAGCCTGGTCGCGGTTACTGCGCGGTTCGTGCTGGCATCACTGACCTCCTTCGACATCCGCATGTCGCTGAGGGACCTGGTCGGCGAGGCCGAACATGCTTAAGCCGCACCGGGTCCTGGCCCGCAAAGTCAGCTCCTATGCGGATGAGGCCTCGGCATTCATGCGCAGGCGCCGCCACCACCGTCGGCCCTTCGTGCGCATCCAGTACCGCAGCGGAGATGCCGTGGAACTGCAACCCGACGCTGCCGAAGCGCGGCAGATCATGGCTGCGGTGGCCGGGCTTGTCGATCGCTCCGGCTGAGCCATTTCGCCGGCGATTCGCTTGAGCTCTGGGATACCGCGCGAAACGGTGTCCGAATACGGTGTTACGGTACCGCCATTCCCTAATACCTGAGGAGGATCCAACACGTGACTAAAGCTGAGTTTCTTGAGAAGGTTGCCGGCGACGAGCGAATCGGAAGCAAGAAGGCTGCGGCCGAAGCTGTCGATTCGGTACTCGACGCAATCACCGAGACGCTGACGGCCGGAGGCGAAGTCAACTTCACCGGTTTCGGCAAGTTCCATGTCGCTGAGCGCAGTGAGCGCCAGGGCGTCAACCCCCGCACCGGCGAGCGCATCACCATCGCCGGCGGCAAGGTTCCGCGTTTCTCGGCTGGATCCGCCCTGAAGAAGCAGGTCAAGGGCTGAGCCTCTTCATCGATCGGACTGCGGCGCTCGTCAGTGAGCGCCGCAGTCAGGTCTGCCTCGGCCTCGATCCCGATCCGGCCGAACTCACGGGGGCTGGCGAAGCGCGCGGCCCCGTTTCTTCCCCGGCCGAAGCTGCCGGCTCCGCCGTCGAGGATCACTGCCTGCGGCTGATCGAGACCGCCGGTCCTTACTGCGTTGCGGTCAAGCCTCAGCTCGCCTGTTTCGAAAGACTCGGCTGGCCCGGCTGGCGAGCCCTGGAAGCGGTCTGCTCGGCCGCCCGTAAGGCCGGACTGCTGGTCATAGCCGACGGCAAGCGGGGCGATGTGCCGGTTTCGGCCCGGGCTTACGGTCAGGCGATGGTCGGTCGCACCCCGACCCCCTGGGGCGAGGTCGAGGGTCTGGGGGCTGATGCCTTCACCGCCAACCCGATGCTCGGCGGCGACTCGCTGGAGCCCCTGGTCGCCGCCGCCGAGCAGGCCGGTGCCGGAGTCTTCGCACTGGTCCGGACCAGCAATCCCGGCGCCGCCGACATCCAGGACCTCGAGACCCCCGACGGTCCCCTGCATGAGCGACTCGCCACGCTGGTTGACGGCTTTGCCGACCGGCTGGGCGGAGCTGATTCGAGCCTCAGCGGCATGGGCGCCGTTGTCGGAGCGACCGAGCCACGACATATCGAAAGGCTGCGCTCACTGATGCCGCGGGCGATTCTGCTGGTCCCTGGAGTGGGGGCGCAGGGTGGCAGACCGGAAGACCTCGGGGCGGCCTTTGAACCGGGTCGCGCCGGCGCCCTGGTGGCAGCTTCGCGTTCGATCGCGGGGGCGGACGATCCGGCCGAAGCCGCCGACCGGTTACGCGACTCTCTCTGGCAGGTGTCCGGTTAGATCCGTTGCTGCGGTACTCCAGTGGCGACGCCTGTGCGGCACGGCTGTACGATTGCGCGGACTTTTCCGACCCGTCGAAACTTTTGACCCTGAATGAGCAAGAACAACTCGATCACAGCCCGGATTCTCGCTTTGGTGGCCCTGCTGGGCGCCATTGGCGTCGTCTTCGTCGTGGTCTCATCCGAGACGGGGGATGACGGTCCTACGGGCGGCAAGCAGGCCAACGGAGGAAACAACGGCGGGCAGGGAGGCAAGAAGAACCAGAAGCCGGCCAAGAAGGTCTACGAGGTACAGGAGGGAGATTCACTCACCTCCATCGCGCAGGAGACCGGTGTATCGGTCACCCGGATCGAGAGTTTGAACCCGGACGTCGATCCGCAGGCGCTGATTCCCGGTCAAGAGCTGAAACTTCGTTGAAGAAGCTGATTCGCGGCATCGCGCTGGTGGCGGTGCTGCTCGCCGGATCGATGTCTCTGCCGGCTGTGTCGGCGGCGGCCGGCCCCCCGCCGGAGATCGACGCCACGTCCTGGGTGCTGATCGACGCCCGCACGGGTGAGACCCTGGCGCAGCAGGCGGGGAACCGCCGGCTGCCGATGGCCAGCACTACGAAAATGATGACCGCCTTCCTTGCCCTGCGCAACCTGCAGATGGGCGAAGTTGTGCGGGCCGCCGATTACCAGGCCGCCCCCGCCGAGTCCCTGATGGGGCTGGAGGCCGGGCAGAGGATCTCGGTCAGGGATTTGCTCTACGGATTGATCCTGCTGAGCGGCAACGACGCAGCGGTGACCCTCGCGACCGCGGTCTCCGGGACCGTCCCGAAGTTCGTTTCGCTGATGAACCGGACGGCCAGGCGGCTCGGGCTCCGGAATACGAGCTACGAAAACCCGATCGGACTTGACGGGAAGCGGCAGTACTCGAGCGCCGGCGACCTGGTCAGGCTGGGCAGGATCCTGATGGAGATGCCGCGCTTCCGGGAGATCGCCCCGGCCCGAACGGCGACGCTGCAGAGCTACCGCCCGCCAGTCGAGATCGAAACCGCCAACGAGTTCGTCCGCGACAACAGGTGGGCGCTGGGGATCAAGACCGGGTACACCAGCCTCGCCGGATACATTCTCGCCTCGGACGGCCGCCGCCGGGCGACCGAGCTGATCGCCTCGGTCATGGGCACGTCCAGTGAAGCGACGAGGGACGCGGTGACGGTCGAGCTGATGGACTACGGCTTTTCGCTCTACGAAAAGCGGGTCCCGGTACGCACCGGCAGCCCGGTTGAGCGCATCCCGGTCAAGTTCGAGGACCGGGAGCTGCCGGTCTCCTCGCCCCGCCCGGTCAGGATCGGGGTCAAGCAGGGCGAGCAACTGGCGCTCACCGTCGATCTGCCCGACGAGGTTGAAGGTCCGATCCGCCGCGGTGAGCGTCTCGGCACGGCAACAGTCAGGCTCGACGGCCAGCAGGTCGGCCGTGTGCCGCTGATTGCCGACCGCGCCGTGGCCGAGCCCGGAAGCTTCGAGCGTTTCCTCGATGCGGTCGTATCGAACCTTCTCTACATCTTCCTCGGCCTGTTCGCAATACTTGTCCTGTTGCTGCTGATCAGGCGGCGTCAGGAGAGTGAGATGAGGACGAGACTGTCCAGAGCGAGCAGGAGGCGAAGATGATTATTTCGGTAACGCTCAATGCGGCGATGGACCGGACCGTAGCCGTACCCAACTTCCGTCAGGGCCACCGACACCGCTCGGTCGAGAGCCGGACCGTTCCCGGTGGCAAGGGGATCAACGTGGCCCGGGCGCTCGGGCTCCTGGGGCGTCCGGTGATCGCCACCGGGCTGGTCGGGGGCTCGAACGGCGACTGGATCGCCCGCGAGCTGTCGAAGGAGTCGCTGCTCACCGACTTCATCCGTATCTCGGAGGAGAGCCGGATCAACCTCGCCGTCGTCGACCCGACCTCGGGCGAGCAGACCGAGATCAACGAGCGCGGACCCAGCGTGCGGCCGGAAGAACTCGACGCCTTCGTCCAGCGGCTCGACTACCTGGCCGCCGGCGCACAACTCTGCGTGATCGCCGGAAGCCTTCCTCCCGGAGTCGATGTCGACTTCTACGCGACTCTGGTCGGCACCCTCAGGGCAAGGAACATCCCGGTCCTTCTCGATTCCGAAGGAGAGGCGATGTCGGCCGGCATGCGTGCCGGTCCTACCATGGTCACCCCGAACAAGCTGGAGGCTGAAGAGCTGGTCGGCCACGAGTTCGAAACGGGAGACGACCTCCACGGGGTCCTTTCCGAGCTGATCGACATGGGGCCTTCACAGGCCGCCATCACCCTGCCCGAGGGCTGCGTGGCGATGGTCGGCGAGGGCGGCGAGCAGCGCATGCTCGAGGTCCGGATCGACCCCCTGGAGCCGATCTCGACGGTCGGCTCGGGCGACGCCTTTGTCGCCGGCTACATCGCCGCGCGCTATGACGGAATGTCCGAGGAGATGTGCCTCTCCTACGGAGTCGCCTGCGGCGCGGAGGCCACCCAGCATCTCGGGGCGGGCCGCCTCGACCGCGCCAGGGCGGAAAGCCTGCTCGACAACGTCTCGGTCCGCAAGGTCGAGGCCCCGGCCGGCGTCTGAGCAGCCCTGGACGCGACCTGCAATCCCCAGGCACGTTGGTCATCCGGACAGTCGGGCCACTGGCTTTTTGTACCGACGCACATCGATCGCGGGTTGGTTCGGCCCTAGATTGGTACGCAGCAGTTCGGGGTTCTCCTCCCCGGTCATGCGGCTAACAGAGCGGTTGTCAGGCCCAGGCACGGCGACCTGCTTCCCTCCTGAAGGACCCCGGCCCTCACAGAGGGCCGGGGTCCTTCCTTTTTCCCGCAGTGCCCCGGAAGGCCGCCCTGACTAGAATCGTCCGACGGGGGCCGTAGCCTGCTCCCTTCAACCGCAGCCCTGGAGGACCGAATTGGAAATTGAGATCGGCCGAGGCAAGAAGGGCCGACGCGCCTACGGGTTCGACGATGTGGCGATAGTGCCCTCCCGTCGCACCCGCGACCCCGACGACATCGACATCAGCTGGACGCTGGGTCCTTACCGCTTCGACCTGCCGCTCCTCGCTTCCGCGATGGACGGGGTCGTCAGCCCGGAGACGGCTGTGCTCACCCACAAGCTGGGTGGTCTCGGGGTGCTCAACCTCGAAGGTATCTGGACCCGCTTCGAAGACGCCGAAGAGCAGCTCGAAAAGGTTTCGAAGGCGCCGAAGGACGAAGCCACGGCGCTGATGCAGCGGATCTACGAGACCCCGGTCAAGCCCGAGCTGATCGCTCAGCGGATCTCCGAGATCAAGGCGGCGGGCGCGGTCGCCTGTGGCTCCCTGACCCCGCAGAAAGTGCGCGAGCACTGTTCGGTCGCGATGGAGGCCGGCCTCGACATCCTGGTGATCCAGGGAACGGTCATCTCGGCCGAGCACGTATCGACCACGGTCGAGCCGCTCAACCTGAAGGAGTTCATCGACGAGGTTCCGGTCCCGACGGTCGTCGGCGGCTGCGCGTCTTACTCGACCGGCCTCCACCTGATGAGGACCGGCGCAGTCGGTGTCCTGGTCGGAGTCGGTCCTGGCGCCGCCTGCACCACGCGTGGAGTTCTCGGCATCGGCGTCCCCCAGGCGACGGCAATCGCCGACGTTGCTGCGGCCCGCTCCCAGCACATGCTGGAAACCGGCGAATACGTAAACGTGATCGGCGACGGCGGCATGCGAACCGGTGGCGACATCTCCAAGGCGATCGCCTGCGGAGCCGATGCTGTGATGATCGGCTCACCTCTGGCCCGGGCCAAGGAAGCTCCCGGCCGTGGCTACCACTGGGGCATGGCGACTTTCCACTCGTCGCTGCCTCGTGGCACCCGGGTGGCAACGGTCCAGGACGGCACCATGGAGGAGATCCTGCTCGGACCGGCTCACGAGAATGACGGCACCTTCAACCTGATGGGTGCACTCCGGACCTCGATGGCCACTTGCGGCTACGAGGACATCCGCTCCTTCCAGCGGGCCGAAGTGATGGTCGCTCCGGCCCTGATGAGCGAAGGAAAGAAGCTGCAGAACGAACAGTCGGTAGGCATGGGCTCCAACGGCCGTGCGGCGGTTTCCGCGGGCGTCGGGGTGGCCGACGACTAGCGATGGTCGATTCCCGATTCACCGACGCCCGGAGGGCGCGCCCGATGCGGCGCATCTCTTCGTCGCCCGCAACCCCACTTGCCACCAGCAAGCGGGAACGCGGGTTCCTTGACCTGCCTGACCGGGCGCGCCCCCGAACTCACGGCCATCGGAAATCGACCATCTGATGTCGGTCGCCACAACCGAGGAAGTGCTGGTCCTCGACTTCGGGGGCCAGTACTCCCAGCTCATCGCCCGCCGCATCCGGGAATGCGGCGTTTTCGCCGAGTTGATGCCGGCCACGACCTCGGTCGAGACGATTCTCGGCCGGAATCCCAAGGCGTTGGTGCTCTCCGGTGGTCCGGCCTCGGTCCACGATCCGGGGGCGCCTTCTTTCCCGGAGGAACTGCTGGACCTACACATGCCGATTCTCGGCATCTGTTACGGAATGCAGGCGATGGCGAAGTCGCTCGGTGGCGACGTGAAGGTGGCCGAGAAGGGTGAGTTCGGCCGGACCGACCTGATGGTCGTCGGCGACGGCGGTACGCTGCTCGGTGGCCTGCCGCGCGAGCAGACCTGCTGGATGAGCCACCGCGACTCGGTTTTCGAGGCGCCTCCCGGCTTCACCCCGATCGCCGCCTCCCCAGGCTCGCCGGTCGCGGCACTGGAAAACCACGAGAAGGGCCTATACGGAATCCAGTTCCACCCCGAAGTCGTGCACACCCCCTTTGGGACAGAGGTCCTCAACCGCTTCCTTCGTGAGGTGGCCGGCTGTGTCGAGCAGTGGAGCCCGGCTTCGGTCGTGGCCGAGCAGATCGCGGCGATCCGCGAGCAGGTCGGCGACAGCAAGGTGATCTGCGGCCTCTCCGGCGGCGTCGACTCCTCGGTCGTCGCGGCCCTGCTGCACAAGGCCATCGGCAACCAGCTCAC
>JBBRVF010000036.1:0-8393 GCA_038247145.1 Solirubrobacterales bacterium
GCTTGACATGCCTTCGCGCAGCCGGTCGACCTCGAGGTCGATCACTTCGTCGGGTACGTCGGTGGAAGGCGTCTCGACATCCAGGCCGAGGTACTCGCCGAGCTCGGCGACCGGTCGCACACCCACTTCAAAATTGAACGAGAGCGGTTCGCCCTCGGAAGACGGCGCTTTGGTGACTTCAACCTCAGGGTCACCGATCGGGACGACTCCCGACTCATGTACGGCGCGCTGGTACCACTCCGGAAGTGCATCCTGGAGGGCCTGTTCGAAAACGGAGGCGAAACCGAGCCTCTGGACGACCAGCGACGGCGGCGCCTTGCCCTTGCGGAAGCCGGGCAGCCGCATCTCGCGGGCGAGACCTCGCGCGGCGCGTTGGATCTGGACACCCACGTCTTCGGCCGAAACCTCGGCTTCGACCCGGGCACGGGAATTCTCAAGTTCTGTGACGGTGGTCTTCAAGGTCGTCTGACCCTAGCGATTCGCGCCGGGTCAGCGATTGCGGCGATCGGCGGCCAGCACGCGCAGGGCGAGCACAAACTCGATCACGAAGCCGACCAGGCGGCCGACCGGACCGGTGACCAGCCAGGCCCTGAGCGGTGCCCTCCGGATCGGCGAGTCGGACCTGCGGGCCCGGCTCACGCTGACGGCGCCTGACCGGCGACTTCAGCGGGTCCGGCCGACCCGGCTACCCCGGCCGGGCCTGAGGCCCCGGCACTGCCGTCCGGCGCCGCGGCCCGGATCCGCTTCTCGAGAAGGTCGCCGTGGCCCGCCCTGACCGCCCGCTCGGCGCGCTCTTCGTTGAGGCTGTAGCCCCGAAGGTAGGCGAGGTCGAGCAGCTCCTGCTTGCGGATGCTCTGCCCCGCCGACTGGAAGTAGCTGTAGGCGATCACCCCGATCAGCAGGAAGGTGCCCTCGATCATCATGATCACGCCGGCGATGCTCTGGTCCTGGATCGCGGTAAGCCCCCATTTGGCCTGCCCTTCAGCGTAGTTCTGGTAGATCGTCACCTGACTCCACATGAGCACGTTGCCGAGGATCGCCGCGGCGAAGCGCACGGCGGCCGTGTAGACGACCTTCCAGCCGGTGTTGAACCAGGCCGGCATCGGCAGCGGGCCGAATACCGGCATCCACATCAGGACGCCAAAGCCGAGGAACATTCCGTGCTCAAGGCCGTGAACCGCCGCGCCGCCGTATGCCGCGTCGTAGAGCGCAGGTATGTGCCAGACGAAAAGGTTGAGCGCCCAGAGCGGAAAGGCGACAAACGGGTTGACCAGGAACTGCAGCCGGGCAAAGAACGGGATCGCCAGGATCGGCTGGAGGATCGAGCGGGTCAGGCCGAGCACGATGAAAAGGCTGGCGATGTCGCCGATGACCAGGTGCTCGATCATGTGAGCGATGACCAGTTCTTCGGCGAGATACCCCCAGGGGTTGAAAAGCACCACGGAAGCGAGGAACAGGCCCGTTCCGAAGCAGACCTGCCGCCAGGCCGGAACCGGCCTCCCGGCCCACGACAGCTTCATCGCCCGGTTCCAGTAGAAGACGACCGCCAGGGTGAACGGGATCAGCTCGAGCAGGGCGACAGCGGTCGGGCTGAGGAAAGCGAAGGGGATTATCAGGTCTGAAAACAAGACGTTCCAAGATTACCGACGCTTCGCTTCCGGTCGACCGGGGAGCGGGCTGCTCCGGTGCTAGATTGGTTTGACGAACCGGACCGCCGGTTACTTACCGGCCATGACTGTAGAAGCCGAAAAGCAAGGAGCCAAGATGAGCAGCAACGAGGGCATTCTCGACCGCGAAAACCCGGAGAAGCGCGAGGAAATCGTCGCCATGCTCACCAAGGCCTACTGGATGGAGATCGAAACGGTGATGAGCTACATCGCCAACTCGACCAATCCCGATGGCGTCCGTGCCCAGGAGATCATTGAGTCGCTCCAGGAAGACATCCAGGAAGAGCTCGGCCATGCGCAGCTCTTCGCCAAGCGGATCAAGGAGCTCTACGGGGTCGTACCGGGCTCGATGGACTTCAAGGCCGAGCAGAGCTTCCTGCAGCCACCTGAGCATCAGGTCGACATCGTCCACGTGATCAAAGGCGTGATCGAAGCCGAGAGCGGTGCGATCGAGTTCTACACACAGGTCATCGAAAAGGTCGCCGACGTCGATCCGGTCACCGAAGACATGGTTATTGCGATCCTCGCCGACGAACAGGGCCACCGGCGCCTGTTCGAGGGCTTCCTGCGCGAGTACGAAGCGGAAGGCAAAGCCTGACCGGAAGCCACTTCCCTCCGATCGGAAGCTACGGTTTCCTGTCGGACTGCAACACCTCTGCCCTGATCGCCCCGGATGGCTCGGTCGAGTGGTTCTGCCTGCCCCGCTTTGACTCTCCGAGCGCCTTCGGGGCATTGCTGGACCGGACTGCCGGGCACTTCCGCTTCGCCCCGAAGGGGGTTGCCGCGCCACTCAGCCGCCGCTACGAGCCGGGGACCCTTGTCATCGAGACGACCTGGTCCACCGGTTCTGGATGGGTCGTGGTCCGGGACGCGCTCAGCGTCGCCCAATGGATCAAACCCGACTCCGACGGCGGCTCGGAGACGAGCTACGAATCTGACTTCTCGCTGGTCCGGGTCGCCACCTGCATTGATGGTGAGACGACGATCGAGATGGGTTGTGAGCCACGCTTCGACTACGGGGCCGAGGCCGCCGTCTGGCAGGCCGGCGGCCTCGGCGAAGCGTCAGCCGAAGCGTCCGACATGAAGGTCTCACTGAATACCGACCTCGACCTGACCCTGGGACAGGGCCGGGCCGACGGCGAGATCCATCTGAAGGAGGGCGAAAGCTGCTTCTGTTCGCTCGCCTGGGGCGCCGGGATCGACTCGCCTGTACGAAGCGCCCCGGAGGCAATCGAAAGGGTCGACGAGACGGTTGAGTCCTGGCGGCAGTGGCTGGCAGAGGGAAGCTTTCCCGACCACCCCTGGCGAATCCATCTGCAGCGCTCGGCGCTCGTTCTGAAAGGGCTGATCTATGCGCCGACCGGCGCGATGCTGGCCGCCGCCACGACCTCGCTGCCTGAGACCCCTGGCGGCGCGCGCAACTGGGACTACCGCTACAGCTGGATCAGGGACTCGACCTTCGCGCTGTGGTCGCTGCACTCGCTCGGCTTCGAGAAGGAGGCTCAGGGGTTCCTCAGCTTCGTCCGGGCCCGGGCGATGGAGTCCGACGGCGACCTGCAGATCATGTATGGAATCGGCGGCGAACACGACCTGACCGAGAGCACTCTCGACCACCTCAGTGGATATGAAGGAGCCAGGCCGGTGAGGATCGGCAACGGTGCCTACGACCAGCGCCAGAACGACGTCTGGGGCGCTCTGATGGACGCGATCTACGTCAACCGGCTGGCATTGCAGCAGGAGAGCGATTCCAAGGAGAGCCGCGAGCTGGTGATTCGGCTCGTACAGGAGGCGATCGAAGCCTGGCCCAAACCCGATCAGGGGATCTGGGAGGCGCGCGGCGAACCGAAGCATTACGTCTCTTCGAAGCTGATGATCTGGGTAGCGGTAGATCGCGGCGCGAGACTTGCCGAGCAGTTCGGAAAGGCCGAGGTGGCAACCGGACTTCGCGAGACCGCCGAAGAAATCAAGACCGAGATTCTCGAAAAGGGCTGCCGTGACGGAGTGTTCCGCCAGCACTACGACACCGACGCGCTTGATGCCTCGGTCCTGCTGATGCCGCTTGTCCGTTTCCTGCCACATGACGACGAGCGGCTGCGCAAGACGGTGCTTGCCGTAAAGACCGGGCTCGACGATCGCGGGCTGATCCTGCGCTACATAACGGACGAAACCGACGACGGACTACAGGGCCGCGAGGGAACCTTCCTGATCTGCTCGTTCTGGATGGTTTCGGCGCTGTCGGAGATCGGCGAGAAGGACAAGGCCCGGCGGCTTTGCGAGCGACTGCTCAGCTCGGCCGGATCGCTCAACCTGTTCGCCGAGGAACTCGACCCCGCGACCAACCGCCACCTCGGGAACTTTCCCCAGGCCTTCACCCATCTGGCGCTGATCAATGCTGTTTCCCACGTGATCGGCGACGAGCGCCGCGAAACCGAGCCCGGCAAGGCGACCGCGGTCTTCTCCGAAATGCGTGATGCCTGAAGATCCCCAGTCGGCCGCCGAAGTCGGCCGGGCAGACGGGCAGACCGAACTGGAGATCCGCTCGAAACTCAAAGCGGTGGACGACCGGATCGACGCTGCATGTGCGGCGGCGGGGCGGGGTCGCGACGAGGTTCGGCTGCTGCTGGCGACCAAGACCGTGGAGCCGGCGAGAGTGCGGGTGGCGATCGAAGCAGGGGCCGATCTGGTCGCCGAGAACCGGGTCCAGGAGGTGCGGCCGAAATTCGAGGCCCTGGGCGACCTCGAGTACGAGCGCCATTTCATCGGCCACCTCCAGTCGAACAAGATCAACGCGCTGGTGCCTTACGTCTCATGCATCCAGTCGCTCGACCGGCTGTCGCTGGCCCGCAAACTCCAGAATCGCCTTGAGAGGGAAGGCGAAACCCGCGAGGTGCTGCTGCAGGTCAATACTTCGGAAGAGGACTCGAAGTTCGGTCTCGATCCGGCCGGGATCGAGGATTTCGCCGACGAGGTGAGCCGTATGGACACCCTGAAGCTCCGGGGCCTGATGACCATCGGTCTCTTCACCGATGACCTCGAGCTGGCCCGCCCGAGCCTGCGCCTGCTGCGCGAGCTTCGCGATCGTGTGAGGCAGATGAACCTCGACGGGGTCGAGATGGAAGAGCTGTCGATGGGAATGAGCGGCGACCTCGAGGTCGCGATCGAAGAGGGTGCGACTATCGTGCGCGTCGGCTCGGCCGTTTTCGGCAGTCGGCCGCCCCTTAACTGAAGAACGCCGACCGGGAAACCGCGTTTCGCGATTTTCCGATCGGCGCTCGGGTTTTTCCAGGGTTTGACTGCTGCTATCCCCCGGGCACCGTCACCTGCCTTTCCCGGAAACCAGAGACCAGACGAGGATGACCAGGCCGATCACGACCAGGACATAACCGACCGGCGCCACGACGCCGAGGACGATCAGAATTACACCAATAACGATCAACAGCAGTGATAGGGGCATGGCGTTCAGATACCCCCGGGGAATAATCGCCAAACCTGCTTCGTCAGCCGGTCACTTCCCCTCGGGTTCGGAACCTTGACCGCTCCAGACCCTCAGGTCGATGCCGTAGAGCAGGTGAGGAAGGCCGACGTGTTCCACCTCGCGCTCGAAGCTGAGTCCGATCCTCTCCATCACCCTTCGTGAGGCCGGGTTGTCGACCAGAGTCAGCGCGACGACATGCTTCAGGCCGATTCGCGAGGCGACCGACAGCGCCGACCGGGCCGCTTCGCTCGCCAGACCCCTGCCCTGCTGCTCCGGCAGGAGCGACCAGGGCAACTCGACCATCGCCCGCCCCTCGACCCGGGTCCAGGCCAGGCCGCCCCGGCCCACGAAATCGCCACCGTCCGTCTCGGCCAGCACCCACGGTCCGAAACGATGGCGCTGCCAGTGGAGCAGGTCGTGCTCGAGGATCCGGGCGACGTCGCGCGACCCGAACGGTTCAAGTGGCGCCGGACGAAGCCAGCGCTCAACGGCGGGGTCGCGAAAGAGCCTCGAGTAATCGGCCGCGTCCAGCCGGCGAGGGCGACGGCAGCAGAGACGGTCGCTCTCGGCTTGCGCGGAACCGGCCACGGAGGCTCAGTCGGCAGCGGCCAGCAGCAGAGCCGACTGGGCCCGGACCTTCTTCTTCAGCATCGGACTCCAGCCGAGCAGGAGTCCCGGGGCACCAAGCGCCATGCGGGACCACTTCCAGAAATCGAATGAGTCGTGATGCTCGACGATCAGCCCGTCCGAGAAGCGGAAGGAGGCGTCGATCTCGTTGACCACGTGGCGTCCCGTCCGGGAAAAGATGTAGCGCGCCGTCCAGTGGGCGGATCCGGTCCTGCCTCCGGCGGCGTGCTCACCGAGGACGATCTCGAGGTCGTCGGCCCGGCTGAGCAGCATCCTCCACATCTTCATCACCTCGGGCCCACGCAGGTCGGTAAAAGCCGGGTCGGAGAAGCGCACTTCCGGGTGGTAGCAGCGCTCCATGCCGTCGGCGTCGCCGCTCGCAAAAGAGCCGTAGAAGCTCTCGATCAACGCGGTTTCTTCACTCATCCTTCACCTCTCTTCGATCCGGGCCACCGCTCAGGCGGCCTTCCTCCTCGTAGCATCGCGCACTTCGCCGATCAGCTCCTCGAGAACGTCTTCGAGTGCGACCACGCCCTGCACTTCGCCATCGGACCCGATCACCCGGGCGAGGTGGGCGCCGGAGCCCTGCATCGTCTCCAGCACGGCACGCAGCGCCGCGGTGATCCTGACCGTCGGCAGCGGCCTGACCCAGGATTCGGCGATCGGCCGGTTGCGGTGGCGGTCCTTGAACTCGAGCGCGTCCTTGAGGTGGAGGTAGCCGATCATCTCGCCGTCGCGGGATACCGGAAAGCGGGAGAAGCCCGTACTGGCAGCGACCTTCTCGACCTCGGCCGGGGTGACCGTGACCGGAACCATCTCGATCGCGTCAAGCTTGAGCAAAACCGAGCTGGCGTCCCGTTCGTCGAACTCCAGCGCCCCGGCGAGCAGGCGGCTCTCATGCGAGTCGAGGAAACCCTCCCGCCGCGACTCCTCGACCAGTCCGGCCACCTCGTCCCGGGTGAAGGCGCTGGCAACCTCGTTCTTCGGCTCCGCACCCAGCACCGTAAGAATCGCATTGGCGGTCCAGTTGAGCAGGCCGATCGCCGGATACAGCAGGAAGACGACGGCCCGGAGCGGCGGAGCCAGGGCCAGGGCCGAGCGGTCCGGACGGGCGAGCGCGATGTTCTTCGGCACCATCTCGCCGAGGACCACATGGAGCGAGCCGACCACCAAAAGGGCGAAAGCCACCGCGATAGGGTACGACAGCGCCTGGGGGGCGCCGATCGACTCGAGCGGTCCCTCGAGTGTGTGGGCGATCGCCGGCTCCGCCAATGCGCCGAGCCCCAGTGTGCAGAGCGTGATGCCGAGCTGGGCGCCGGCCATCATCAGCGATACGTTCTCCATCGAGCGAAGGGTCGCTGCGGCGACCCGGCCGCCCTCTTCGGCCATCGGCTCGATAACCGAGCGCCGGGCGGAGATCAGGGCGAACTCGGCGCCGACGAAAAAGGCATTGAGCCCGAGTAGCAGTACCGAAATGAGCAGCGCCCAGCCCGTACTCATGATCCGTCCTCCGCTACGCCGGTCTCGGCCGGCCGGACTTTAAGCCGGACACGATCGACCCGCAGCGCATCCATGGTCAGGACGGTGAGCTCGGCCACGAGCTTTTCTCCCTGATCGCCGACGGCCTCTACCTCCACCGAATCGCCCTGGCCCGGAACCCGTCCGAGCTCGAAGACGATCAGCCCGGCGACCGTCTCGTAGTCCTCGTCCTCGGGAAGGTTCACATCGGTGTGGTCGGCGACCTCATCGGGCCGGAGCAGCCCGGAGAGACCCCAGATTCCGGCGGCCACCGGCCTGACCGGATCCTCGCGCGGGTCGTGCTCGTCCCGGACCTCGCCGACGATCTCCTCGATCAGGTCTTCGAGCGTGACGATGCCGTCGAAGCTGCCAAACTCGTCGACCACGATCGCGATCTGGAGCCCGACCTTTCGAAGCTCGGTCAGCAGCGGGTCCAGCTCCATCGACGAGGGCACGAGCACGGGATCAGCCATCAGCTCACGCACCTTCACCTCGTCGCGCCTTTCGTAGGGCACGCCGACCGCATGCTTGACGTGGACGATCCCCTCGACCTGCTCCGAGCCATCCTCGATCACCGGGAAGCGCGAACGTCCGCTTTCGCGGGCGGCCTCGATGACCGCGGTTACCGGGTCGTCCGGCTCGAGCGTGGCCACCCTGACGCGAGGGGTCATCGCGTCGTCGGCCCGGCGCTCGCCGAAGTCCAGCGAGCGCGCGAGCAGGGTCGCCGTCGGAAGCTCCAGCGTGCCCTGCTCGCCCGAGCGCCGCACCAGCGAACCGAGTTCGTCGGGTGAGCGGGCCGAGGCAAGCTCTTCCTGGGGCTCGATCCCGATCCTGCGAAGGATCATGTTCGCCAGCTCGTTGGCGCCGACGATCACCGGTCCGAGGGCGACTGTGAATCCGCGCTGGAAGCCCTGGACTGCCTTGGCAGTGGCAAATGGATGGGTGATCGCGAAGTTCTTCGGAACGAGTTCGCTGAAGACGACGGTGACCCCGTTGGCGATGATGAAGCCAAGCGCCAGCGCCACCCCCGAAACCGCCCCGGCAGAAACACCCAGCGACTCCAGCGGCCCTTCCAGCAGTGCCGATATCGCCGGTTCAGCCAGGAA
>JBBRVF010000037.1:0-8378 GCA_038247145.1 Solirubrobacterales bacterium
AACACCACCAGGGCCAGGATCAGCAAGGTCACCGTCAGCGGCCCCCGCAAGATCAAGAGGGGCAAGAAGACTACCTACAAAGTCAAGATCACCAACTCCGGCGACGCCGATGCCGCCGGGGTCAAGCTCAGGGTAAAGGGCAAGGGAGTAAAGGCGAAGAAAAAGGTTGGAACGATCCCGGCCGGCAAGTCGAAGACGGTGAAGATCAAGCTGAAGGCGAAGAAGCCGGGCAAGTTGAAGCTCACTTTCAAGGTGACTTCCAAGAACGCCGGTGACAAGAGCGTCAAGAAGAAAATCAAGGTCAAGAAGTAGGCCTGAGAGTCTGATCTACTGGGGTAGCAACCCCGCGTCAGGCGGCCACACTCTCCAACATTCGGGCGTCCCCTGAGAAAAGAAGCGGGCCCCGCTACGTCCTTCGGGACGACACCAGGACGCCTCTAGCCAGGGCTCAGACGACGACCGCGGCTGCGCCGAAGTCGAACCCGACGCCGGTCAGCTCGACCGAGGCGTTCCAAAGTTTCTCGGCTACTTCGTGGTCGTGCGCGACCTTGCGCGGGGCGACGACGGTCGGTGAGCCCCTGTGTTCACCGATCCCGTCGGGGCCGATGTAGCTGCCTCCGGCCAGGCCGGGGGAGACCGCGGCGAACAGAGTCGGCAGGGCACCGTGTTCGGCGTCTTGGGCGAAGACGACATGGGAGAACTTCAGGACCGGAGTGGTCAGCAGGTTGACGATTCCGTTTCCAGTGCCGGTTCCGGCCGATCCGAGGTTGGTCGACGACAGTCCGGGGTGGGCGGCCATGCTCTTCATGTCGAGACCGGCCTCGTCGATCCGCTTCTGCAGGTCGAGGGCGAAGATCAGGTTGGCGAGCTTCGACTGGCCGTAGGCATTCCAGCGCCTGTAGGAATTCTCCGACTGGAGGTCCTCGAAGTTCATCTTGCCCATCTTGTGGGCATTCGAGCTGACCGTGACGACCCGCGAGCCCGGCCTCTTCTTTAGCTCGTCGAATAGCAGGCCGGTGAGGGCGAAGTGGCCGAGGTGGTTGGTCCCGAACTGGAGCTCGAAACCGTCGGCCGTCTCCTTGCGCGGAGGGGCCATCACACCGGCGTTGTTGACCAGCAGGTCGATCCCGTCGGGGAAGGCGGCGATCGCGTCGGAGGCGAAGCTGCGGACCGAGTCGAGGGAGGCCAGATCCAGGGCTCGCACGTGAAAGGCGGCGGCCTCTCCCTGCTCACCGAGTTCGGCACGCATCTTTACGACGGCAGCGTCGCCCTTGTCTGTATCCCGGCAGGCAACAACCACCGTGGCACCCTGGCGGGCGAGTTCGCGGGCGGTGACCAGGCCGATGCCGCTGTTGGCTCCGGTGATGACCGCGGTGCGGCCACTCTGGTCGGGGATCTGTTCTGCGCTCCAGCTATTGCTCATCGGCCGAGGCTACATCTTTACCCTGTGTCGGGTGACTTCACTTCTCGAGCAATATCACGCCGATCGCAGCCGGCTGGCCGCTCCCGGCGACGGATCTTTCTCCGGCGCCGCCGGCGGGGCTGCCTGCGGCGACCTGGCCCGGATCTCGCTGGAGCCGGAAGCCGGACGAATCGACCGAGTCACCTTCGACGCGGAGGGCTGTGCCGCGACCCGGGCGGCCTGCGCCTGTGTCGCCGATCTGGTCGAAGGCGAGAGCATCCTCACGGCCGCGGCGATCGGAAGCGATGACGTCGCCGAGGCGCTCGGCGGTTTGTCGCCGGCCTCACGGCACGCGGCGGTGCTCGCCGCCGACGCCCTTCATCGCGGACTCTCGGCGCTCGTCTCCAGCGGGCTGCCTCTCGCCGACCCGGATCCGAACCGTGTTCTGGTCGCCGTCTCCGGCGGGGTCGATAGCGCGGTCGCGGCACTCAACGAGCGCGAGCGCGGGGCCGAAGTCGTCGCTGTGACGGTGAAGCTCTGGGCCGACCCCGACACCGACGGAACCAAGGCCTGCTGCTCTCCCGAGGCGGTGCTGGGTGCTCGTGCGGTCACGCATTCGATGGGCATTCCCCACTTCACCCTCGACCTCGAGGACGGCTTCCGCTCGACCGTCGTAAACGGCTTCGTCGAGGGCTATGCGGCGGGCCGCACTCCGAACCCCTGTGTTCTCTGCAACGGCGAGGTCCGGATCTCGGCGATGGTCGATCTGGCCGACCGGCTGGGAGCGACCCATCTGGTCACCGGCCATTACGCCCGAATCGTCGACGATGGAGAAGGCGAGTTGCTGGCTGAAGGAAGCGATTCGAACAAAGACCAGAGCTACATGCTCGCCGCGCTGCCGACCGAAGTCATCGGCCGCCTGCGCTTCCCGCTGGCCGACACCTCCAAGCCCGAGGTCCGCGAGATTGCCGCCCGGAACGGCCTGTCGGTGGCGAAGAAGCCCGAAAGCCAGGACCTCTGCTTTCTCGCCGGCAGCAGCAAGCGGGCCTTTCTGAAGCGGCACGGCGGGCTGGGGGACAGCGACGGGCCGGTGCTCGACGGCGACGGACGGGAACTCGGCCGCCACCGCGGCCACCACCACTTCACGGTCGGCCAGCGACGCGGACTCGGCGTTGCCGCCCGCGAGCCGCTCTACGTGACCGCAACCGACTCGGAGAGCAACTCGGTCACAGTCGGCCCGAAGGCGGAGCTTGGCGCCGACCGGGTCGAGGTAAGGCGGGCAGTCATGCACCGCGACGGATCGAAGGTGGACCGGGTCAGGCTGCGCTACCGCTCTGCGGCGGTCGCGGCGCGGGTCGAAGCCCCGGCCGGCAGGCACGCACTGCTCGAAGTCGAGCTCGACGAGCCGTTCGAGGCTGTTGCCCCCGGCCAGGCCGCAGTGCTGATGAGCGGCGATACCGTGGTCGGCCACGGCACGATCAAATAGGCTGCGGCGTCCATGAAGTCGGACGAAATTCGCGAGACATACCTGAGCTTCTTCGAGCAGCGCGGTCACCGGCGAGTGCCTTCGGCTTCGCTGATCCCGCCGCCCGACGACACCTCGACTCTGCTGACGGTGGCCGGGATGCAGCCGTTCAAGGCCTACTTTCTCGGTCGGGAGACCCCTCCGGCCGGGCAGCTCACTTCGTCCCAGACCTGCTTCCGTACCCCCGACATCGACGAGGTCGGAAAGACCCTCCGCCACCTCACATTCTTCGAGATGCTCGGCAACTTCAGCTTTGGCGGCTACTTCAAGGACGAGGCGATCCGCTTCGGCTGGGAGCTTTCAGTGGACGGTCTCGGCCTCGATCCGCAAGAGATCTGGGTGACCGTCTTCGGCGGTGACGAGGACCTCGGGCTCGGTGCCGATGAAGAGGCGATCGCGATCTGGAAAGAGATCGGTGTGCCGGATGAGCGCATCGTCAGGCTGCCGCGCTCGGAGAACTTCTGGCAGGCAGGAGCGACCGGACCCTGCGGGCCGTGTTCGGAGATGTACCTCGATCGAGGCATCGAGTTCGGCGGCCCCGACGACCGGCCGGGCGACGACACCGACCGCTTCCTCGAGTACTGGAACCACGTCTTCATGACCTACGACCTCGGCGAAGACGGCTCGCTGAACCCGCTCCCGTCGAAGAACATCGACACCGGCATGGGCCTCGAGCGTATGGCGGCGATCCTCCAGGACGTACCTTCGGTCTACCAGACCGATCTGTTCAGTCCGCTGATCGAACTCGCCGAGGAGATGAGCGGCCTCAAGTACGACTCGACTCCCGAGGCTACCCGGGCGATGCGCATAATCGCCGACCACTCTCGCGGCATGAGTTTCCTGATCGCCGCCGGCGTCGTGCCCTCGAACGAGGATCGCGGCTACGTGCTGCGGCGGGTGATGCGCCGGGCGATCCAGCAGGGGCGAAACCTTGGCTTCGAGGGATCCTGGCTGGGGAGGTTCACCGGGCGCACGATCGAAATCATGGGCGACGCTCATCCCGTGGTCGCTTCCGGCCGGGAAAAGATCGATCGCTGGGTCAGATCCGAGGAGGAGAGCTTCGGCCGCACCCTCGACCGCGGCATGGTCCTGCTCGAGCAGATCGTCGAGAAATCTCTTGCCTCCAGCAACTCATGGGTAAGCGCGGACGACGCTTTCCAGCTCCACGACACCTACGGCTTCCCTTACGACCTGACCCGGGAGATCGTCGCCCAGCGGGGCCTCCAGGTGGACGACCAGGGCTTCGAGGAGCTGATGGAAGCCCAGCGGCGCCGGGCCCGAAGCGGTGCCTCGGCCGGCAGTCGCGGCCGCGACCACGAGCTTGTGCTGGCTTTTGCTGCCGACGGGCCGGCCAGCGAATTCGTCGGCTACGACTACCTCAGAACCGAGACCGGGGTCAGCGCGCTCGAGCGGATCAACGGCCGCGCCATGCTCAAGCTCGACGAGAGTCCGTTCTATGCCGAGGGCGGTGGCCAGGTTGCAGATTCGGGCCGGATTTCCTGGGAGGGCGGCGAGGCGATCGTCACCGACGTCGTGCGTATCGGCGATGACCAGGTTCTCGAGATAGAGCCGACCGGGGAGGGGGCGGAGGAGACGCCGCCGGTCGGGGCCACGATCGAGGCCGAGGTGGACCGCCGGCTGAGGTTCCGCACGATGTGCAACCACACCGCAACCCACCTGCTCCACGCCGCCCTTCGTGAACGGCTCGGCGAGCATGTGCATCAGGCCGGCTCGGCGGTGCGGCCGGACAAGCTGCGTTTCGATTTCAACCACGGCGAAGCGCTTTCGAAGGACGACATCGCCTGGGTCGAGGACCGGGTCAATGGCTGGATCAAGGACGCCGAAGCGGTTCGCTGGATCAACATGGAGAAAGCGGAGGCCGAGAAGCTCGGCGCAATGGCGCTGTTCGGCGAGAAGTACGGCGACTGGGTTCGTATGGTCGAGGTCGAGTCGGTCTCACGCGAGCTGTGCGGCGGAACCCACGTCTCCAATACCGCCGAGATCGGCATCTTCAGGATCACCGGTGAGAGCTCAAGCTCGGCCAACGTGCGCCGGATCGAAGCGATCACCGGACCGGATGCGATCGATTGGCACCGGGCTCGCACGCTGGATCTGTTCGAGGTCGGCGAGATGCTCGGAGACGTGCGCGATCCGGTCGGAGCGGCCCGCCGCGCCTCGGAGAAGATCGAAGATGCCAGACGGGGCGAGCAGCAGCAGGAGCAGAAGAAGCTGGGCGGCCTCGCGGTCGAGCTGGCCGGCGCCGTCGCCCCGATCGGCCCGATCGAAGCGGTGATCGCCGAGGTACCGGTATCGAACCCGAAGCAGATCCTGCAGATGGCCAAGGCGATTCAGGCCGAGCGGCCCGGCGCCGGTGTGATCCTGGCCGGGGCAGATCAGGCCGCCGGCAAGGTCGGGATAGTCGCCCTGTTCGATTCCGCCGACGCCGGTGAAGGAGTCTCGGCGGCGGAACTGATCCGCGAGATCGCGCCGCTGGTCAAAGGCGGGGGCGGTGGCAGCGACGAGATGGCGCAGGCCGGCGGCAAGGACCCGGCCAGCCTCGAGGCGGCGATGGTCGCCGCCCGCGCTTACCTGGAGGGTCGTTGAGCATGAGGGTTCTGGCACTGGATTACGGAAGCGCCAGGATCGGCTGCGCCGTATCCGATGCAACCGGAACCCTTGCGACGCCGATCGAGGCGATCGAACCTCCCGACGTCGGCCGGATCGCGTCGCTGGTCGACGAGCGTGAGATCGAGCAGGTGGTCGTCGGGATGCCGGTCTCGCTCTCGGGCGAGGAGGGCCACCAGGCGGAGGTGACCCGGGCCTTCTGCGACGAGCTTTCGGCCGCGGTGGCGGTAGAAGTCGAGACCTGGGACGAGCGCTTCACGACCAGGATGGCGGCGCAGACCCGCCGCGATACCGGCTCCGGCTCGGCCGAGGATTCGATCGCCGCCGCCCATCTACTGGAGACCTACCTCGCCGCGCTGGAGAGCCGTAGCCGATGAGCGAGCGCTGGTTCGACGACGTTCCCGAGCATGATCCCGACGACCCGGAAGCGGTCGAACGGGCCCTCAGGAGACAGGAAAGGATGAAGCGCCGGGGCTCCGCCTCGGATTCGCCGTTGTTGCCGTCGGGTGAGGCCGCGGGCCGGCCGGTTGACGGCGGCGGCCGCCGTGCCGGTGAGAGAGTCGGCAGCGTGCTCAAAGGCAGGTCTCGCTCCGGCAGGTCTGGCTCCGGCAGGTCTGGCGCCGGTGGCCCGGATCGCCGTCGACTCGTCCTGCTTGGTGGCGCCGTCGTCATGGCACTTCTGGGCATCTGGCTGCTCACCTCGATCTTCCAGCCGTTCGCCGGCGATCCCGACGGCCAGACCGTGGCGGTGAAGATTCCGGCCGGCTCCGGAGTGGGGGAGATCGGTGACCTTCTGGCCGAGAAGGGCGTGATCTCGAACGCGACCTTCTTCGAGGTCAGGGCCACGATCGGAGGACGGCGATCGGAGCTGTTCGCCGGCAACCACACCTTCCGCGAAGGCATGAGTTATTCGGCTGCGCTCGATGAACTCGGCAAGAAGCCGCTGAAAGAGGTGGTCACGGTCGTGATACCCGAAGGCCTGAGCCGGCCCGAGGCGGCCGACGTGGTTGATTCCGCCGGTCTGCCGGGTGACTACATGGAGGCCTCAGTCGAATCCAAGCTGCTCGACCCCGACGACTACGGAGCCCAGGGCAGGGCCGAGAGCCTCGAGGGGTTTTTATTCCCGGCAACCTATGAACTCAAGCCGGGCTCGGACGCGCAGGATCTGGTCGACCAGCAACTGGGAGCCTTCGAGGACAACATCGCCGGCGTCAGCATGAACTACGCCAAGTCAAAGAACCTCAACACCTACGACGTGCTGACCATCGCATCGATGGTCGAGCGCGAGGTATCCGTCCCGCGCGAGCGTCCGATCGTCTCGGCCGTGATCTACAACCGCCTGAATCTCGGCGAGCCGCTGTTTATCGATGCCACAACCCGCTTCGCCCTCGACAACTGGACCGAACCTCTCACCGAGAGCGACCTCGCGGTCGACTCCCCCTACAACACCCGGACCAACGCGGGACTGCCTCCGGGCCCGATCGGCAGCCCGGGACTGTCCTCGATCGAGGCGGCGGCAAAGCCTGCCGACACCGATGTCTGGCTTTACGTGGTCAAACCGGGCACCTGTGGCGAACATGCATTCTCTTCCTCGCTCGACGAGCACAATGCCAACGTGGCCCGCTACCAGGAGGCTCAGGAGGCGGCCGGCGGATCGCCGACCGAATGCCCGTGAGTCACGACGATTGCGCTCGGTCGGGGTGAGCCTCGAAGCACCGGCACCGGCCTCGCGGCGTTTGGCTGTGGTCGGCCACCCGGTTTCCCACTCCAGGTCTCCGGCGATGCAGAACGCCGCGCTCGCCGATCTCGGCCTGGCGCCCGAATGGGGCTACGAGGCGATCGACGTCGACCCGGAGAAGTTCGCCGCCCGGGTTCGCGATCTGCCGGGCCTCGGCTTCGTCGGCATCAACGTGACCGTGCCTCACAAGGAGGCGGCTTTGAAGATGGCGGGCAGCGCCGGCCAGGCGGCCACCACTATCGGTGCCGCCAATACGCTGGTCTTCGAGAACGGAGGCATCCGGGCCGAGAACACCGACGCCTCGGGCCTGCTCGACGCGGTGGGTGAGGTGCCGGCCGGTGCGTCGGCCCTGGTACTGGGTGCCGGAGGCGCGGCCCGAGCGGCGCTGTGGTCACTGCTCGAGGCCGGAGCAGAGGTTGCCGTCTGGAATCGGACCGAGGCCAGGGCCGTAGCCATGGTGGCAGCGCTGGGGGGAAGGGTCGACCCGAAACCGCAGGCCGGCGGCTTCGACCTGATCGTAAACGCAAGCGCGGCCGGTCTCGGCGACCGGGACGGACTGGTCGACCTCCCGCTGAACGGGGCTGACTTCCGGCCAGGCCAGATCGTGGTCGACATGGTCTACGGAGCCGAGCCGAGCAGCCTGCTTGCGGCCGCGGCCGGAGCCGGAGCGGGAGTTATCGACGGCCTTGAGATCCTGGTCCGGCAGGGCGCCCGCTCGCTGGAGATATGGACCGGCCGACAGCCGTCGCTCGATGTCATGCGAAACGCCGCCCGCGGCTGACGCTACCCCCGATCGAGCGTTCTCGGGCGGATTGTCCGTCTATCTGCCGGTCAATCGACCCGAGAAGCCTGCGAACCCTGGCTGGCACCGACCGGATCGCAGCCAGCCGTGCTGCTGACCGTCGCCAGGCGGCGCTCATCGTCAAGCTGTTCAACGGCGAAGCTGCCGGGAGCGGTCGGCAGCAGCAGGTCGAAGACGACAGGCGCGAACCTGGTCGCCGTCGCCGTGCGACCGAACTCCGGTATCGAGATGTCGAGGTTCTCTTCCGTTCGGAGGGTGAGGATCAGGCGGGTCTCAGGCCGCACGC
>JBBRVF010000038.1:0-8328 GCA_038247145.1 Solirubrobacterales bacterium
CCTTCGCCCATGACGAGGACATCCACACCCGCACCGCCGCCGAGGTATTCGGCCTGTTCCCCGAAATGGTCACACCCGAGATGCGCCGCCAGGCCAAGACCATCAACTTCGGCATCATCTACGGACAGGGGGCCTTCAGCCTGGCAAAACAGCTGGGTACCGCCCGCAAGACCGCCGAGGAATTCATCAGCGCCTATAAGGAACGCCACAGCGGCGCCATCCGCTTCCTGGACAGCTGTATCAGCCAGGCCGAAACAGACGGCTTTGTTACGACCATCCTTGGCCGCCGGCTGCCGATACCGGACATAAGCAGCAAAAACGGCAATGTACTGGCCTTTGCCCGGCGCAACGCCATCAACTACCCGATTCAGGGTTCGGCCGCCGACATCATCAAGGCCGCCATGATCCGGGTTGATGCCCGTATCAGGGCCGAAGGGCTGCAGAGCCGCCTGATCATGCAGGTTCATGACGAACTGGTGTTTGAGGTTCCCGAAGAGGAGCTGTTGCGGATGGAGCTGCTGGTGGAAGTCTGGTCCGACGTCCCCGAGCAGCTGCGGCCCGCGGCGGCAGTCGTGCTGGAGGCCCACCTTCAGAAACTCGACAACGAGCGGCGCCTGCCTGCTGACCTGGGCGAATGAACGGGATCTGCTTCGGCCCGCGTGACCGGTGTCTTCCTCGGCGCTCGTGACCGGCATCTACAATCGCTGAGATGAACCGGCGCAGGCAGATCGAGATGGACGAGCAGGAGCGCGAGGGTTTTCTGGAAGAGGAACGGGTGGCCACAGTCGGCAGCTTCGGCCCCCGGGGATGGCCCCACCTGATGCCGCTCTGGTACGTGGTCCGGGAGGGCGAGGTCTGGTCGTGGACCTTCACCAAGTCGCAGAAGATCAAGAACCTCGAGCGCGACAGCCGGGCGACCGTTCTGGTCGAGGCGGGCGAGGAATACGCCGAGCTGCGCGGAGTCCAGATGGAATGTGAGGCAATCTTCCACCAGGAACCCGATTTCGTGATCGATTTTGCGGTCGATCTGGTTACCAGGTATGCGCCCGAAGGCCAGGAAGTGACCCTCGAGGCGACCGAGGCCTTCCGCGCCCAGGCACCGAAGCGCACCGTGCTCCAGTTCAAGCCCGGTCGCATCGTCAGCTGGGATCACCGCAAGCTCGGTGGCGTCTACTGAGGCAGCGGTGACGGCGCTGGAATCCGGGTAGTTTTAGCCCGGATGAGCGAGCTCAAAGGACTGATCCTCTCCGGCGGCGCCGGAACCCGGCTGCGACCGATCACCCACACCTCTGCAAAGCAGCTGGTGCCGGTCGCCAACAAGCCGGTGCTGTTCTACGGCATCGAGGCCCTGGTCGAGGCCGGGGTGACCGAGATCGGCATTGTCATCGCCCCGGAGACCGGCGACGAGATCCGCAAAGCGGTGGGGGACGGGTCCGGTTTCGGAGCGACGGTGACCTACATCGTCCAGCCCGAACCGGCCGGCCTGGCCCACGCGGTGCTGACCGCCGAGGCTTTCCTCGGAGACTCCTCCTTCGTCATGTATCTCGGCGACAACCTGCTGCGCGACGGCATCGTCGACCTGGTCGAGGCCTTCGAACGCGAGCGTCCTGATGCCTCGATCATGCTCACTCCGGTTCCCGACCCGAGCTCATACGGCGTGGCTGAACTTGAGGGCGAGAGGGTCGTGGGTCTGGTCGAAAAACCGGAGGACCCGCCCTCCGACCTCGCTCTGGTCGGGGTCTACCTGTTCTCACCGAAGATCGTTGAGGCAGCTCGCGCGCTCAAGCCCTCCTGGCGCGGGGAGCTGGAGATAACCGAGGCGATCCAGTCACTGATCGAATCCGGCGCCGACGTGCGCTCCCGGATCGTCGGCGGCTGGTGGAAGGACACCGGACGGCTCGACGACATGCTCGAGGCCAACCGCCTGGTGCTGGACGAGATCAAGTCTTCGAATGAGGGTCACTGCGAGGATTCAAAGCTCGAGGGCCGTGTCGTGCTGGAAGAGGGCGCGGTGGTCAGGCGATCGCTGGTCCGAGGACCGGTGACGATCAGCCGCGGCGCGGTCATCGAGGACTCCTACATCGGCCCGTACACCTCGCTCGGCGAACGGGTCGAGGTCCGCAGGTCCGAGATCGAGCACTCGATCGTGCTCAGCGATTCGGTGGTTGAGGATCTTCCCAGTCGGATGGAGGCCAGCCTGCTCGGTCGTCGGGTGCGCGTTGTCAAGAGCGACGGCCCGGCCCGGACTCTGAAGATGCTGGTCGGCGATCGTTCGGAAATCGAGATCATCTGATGAAGGTGCTGGTTACAGGCGCCTCCGGAATGCTCGGTCGGGACGTGATGCTGGCGGCCGACAACGCCGGTCACGAGGTCCTCGGCTTCGACCACACCGGCCTCGACGTGACCGACCCCGAGCGGCTGCGCCGGCGGATGAACATCGACCGCCCCGACGTGGTCATCAACTGTGCCGCCTGGACCGACGTGGACGGCGCCGAGAGCCGGGAGCAGGAGGCCTTCGAGGTCAACGCGACCGGCGCCGGCAATGTCGCCGCGGCCGCCGAGGAGATCGGAGCCGAGGTGCTCTACGTATCTACCGACTACGTCTTCAATGGCGGCAAGGAAGGGCCTTACGTGGAGACCGACCTGCCCGCTCCGATCTCGGCCTACGGCCGGACCAAGCTGGCCGGTGAGCAGGCCACGGTCGAGGCCAACCGGCGGTACTTCGTGGTCAGGACATCGGGGCTTTTCGGCATCGGCGGCCCCAACTTCGTCGATACGATGCTGCGGCTTGGCAAGGGCGGAGAGGTGCTGGTGGTGCATGACCAGGTGTCATCGCCGACCTACACCTGGCACCTCGCCTACGGACTGGTGAGGCTGCTCGACTCCGAATCCTTCGGGCTCCACCACATGGCGGCCGGCGGCAGTTGCTCGTGGTACGACTTCGCCCGCGAGATCTTCGAACGTTCCGGGATGGAGGTGGCGACGCTCGGGGCGACCAGCGAGATGCTCGGCCGCGCCGCCACCCGCCCGGCCAACTCCGCCCTGGAGAGCCAGATCCGACACGCGATCGAACTTCCTTCGTGGCAGGACGGCCTGACCAGCTACCTCGCCCAGCGCAGCTCCGCGGCTGAGGGGCAGCCGAGCGAGGGCGATTCCGAATGAAGCTGCTGGTCACCGGGGGGGCCGGTTTCATCGGCTCGAACTTCGTCCGTAACCGGCTCGAAAGCAGCCCCGGCGATCAGATCGTCGTGCTCGACAAGCTGACCTACGCGGGCAATCTGGCCAACCTCGAGGGTTTGCCCGACGAAAGGCTGCGCTTCGTCGAGGGCGACATCTGCGACCGCGAGACTGTCCGCGACCTGGTCCCCGGATGTGATGCCGTCGTCAACTTCGCTGCCGAATCCCACGTGGACAGGTCGATCGAAGCCCCCGATGCCTTCATCCAGACCGACGTCTTCGGCACTTTCGTCCTGCTCGAGGCGGCGAGGGGTGCCGGCATACGGCACCTCCAGGTTTCCACCGACGAGGTTTACGGATCGATCGCCGAAGGTTCGTTCACCGAGAGCTCTCCGCTTGACCCTTCGTCCCCGTACTCGGCCTCGAAGGCCGGAGCGGACCTGATCGTCTCCGCCTTCCGCCACACTTACGGTGCCGATTCGCTGATTGTCAGGGCGTCGAACAACTACGGGCCGCGGCAGCATCCGGAGAAGCTGATCCCCCTGGTCATCCTCAACGCGCTCCACGGGGACAGGATCCCGGTCTACGGCGATGGAGCCCAGGTCCGTAACTGGCTGTTCGTCGATGACTTCTGCAGCGCGATCGGCACTGTGCTCGAAAAGGGTGGGGCCGGAATGGTCTACAACGTAGGTGGACCGGACGAGCTGCCAAACATCGACGTCGTAACCCGGGTACTCGAGCTGACCGGGCGGGACCCGTCGCTGATCAGTCATGTCGAGGACCGGCTCGGCCACGACCGCCGTTACTCGCTCGCCTCCGACCGGGTGGAGGCGCTCGGCTGGAGGGCCCGGGTCGGATTCGAGGACGGCATCGACCGCACCGTGTCCTGGTACCGGGAGAACGAAGCCTGGTGGGGACCACTGCGCTCGGGCGAATACCGCAACTACTACGAGCGCCAGTACGGCAGGAAGCTCGCCTGATGGCGCGGCGACTCGAGACCCGGATCGACGGGCTGGTGCTGATCGAGCCCGAGGTTCACGGCGACCAGCGCGGCTTTCTGGTCGAGTCCTATCGGGCCGACCTGTGGCGCGAGCTGGGAGTGGATACGGACTTCGTTCAGCAGAACAGCTCGCGCTCGGAGGGCGGGACCCTGCGTGGAATCCACTTTCAGACCCGGCCGGGGCAGGCGAAGCTGGTCCGATGCAGCAGGGGCGAGATCTTTGACGTGGCGGTGGACCTGAGGCGCAGCTCACCGACCTTCGGCCGGTGGGAAGGCCATCGGCTCGATGACCGCAGCCACCACCAGCTCTACCTGCCGGTCGGCTTCGGCCACGGGTTCTGCGTGATCAGCGAGGAGGCCGACGTCTCCTATCAGCTGTCCAGCTACTTCGACCCCGCAGCCGAGGCCGGGATCGCCTGGGACGATCCCGCGGTCGGGATCGAGTGGCCGCTCGAGCAACCGCTGCTCTCACAGCGCGACCTTTCCGCTCCGCGGCTGGCGGACGTGGCCGACTCGCTTCCTTTCTAGCTTTCTACGGCCGAGCCCGGCCGGGGTCTAACCTCCCGGGGTTAAGCATGGCCGCGAAACCGACCCAGGATCCTCTCTCTCCCTTCAGCCCCGAGGTACGGCGCTGGTTCGAAGCCTCCTTCGAGGCCGCGACCGCGGCTCAGGGACAGGGCTGGGAGGCGATCTCCTCCGGCGAGCACACGTTGATCTGCGCCCCGACCGGCTCGGGAAAGACGCTCGCCGCCTTCCTTTGGGGGATCGACAGCCTGGCCCGCCGACCCGATCGCGAGCCCGGGGTCAAGCTGATCTACGTCTCGCCCCTGAAGGCGCTCTCCTACGACATCGAGCGCAACCTGAAGGCGCCTCTCCGGGGGGTCGGCGCCGATATTTCAGTCGCCCTTCGAACCGGTGATACACCGCAGTCCGAGCGCGCCAGGATGCGCCGCAACCCCCCCGACATCCTGATCACCACCCCTGAGTCGCTTTATCTGATGATGTCGTCGGGAGCCAGGGAGATCTTCCACTCGGTCGAGACCGTGATCGTCGATGAGATCCACGCGGTCGCCGCAACCAAACGCGGAGCCCACCTGGCGATGACTCTGGAGCGGCTCGAGCATCTGGTCAAGGAGGGCCCCGAGGATGCCGAGGGCGGTGGCACCGACCGGGCGAAAGCCACGCGAGTCGAGCAGGCCGGGCGCACGGTCCAGCGGATCGGCCTTTCGGCTACCCAGCGGCCGCTCGAAAGGGTCGGCCGTTTCCTGGTCGGTCCGAACCGCAAGTGCACGATCGTCGACAGCGACCAGCGCAAGGAACTCGACCTCGAGATCGTGGTGCCGCTCGAGGACATGAGCAACCCGGGGGTGGTCGAAGAGGACGGACCCGGCTCCGGAGTAGAGCAGATCCGCTCGATCTGGCCGGCGATTTACCCGGAGCTGCTCGAGCTGGTCCGCCGGCACACCTCGACCATCATCTTCGTCAATAACCGCCGTGCCGCCGAGCGACTGGCCCAGCGCCTGAACGAGCTCGACGAAGACGGGGAACTCGGGGAGGACCCCCACCCGACCGCCACCGAGACGGCGCCAGCGACAGATCCCGAGCCGGGTCGGGGCGGGCTGGGGCTGCCGCTGGCCCGGGCCCACCACGGTTCGTTGTCGCATGAGGAGCGCACCCAGGTCGAGGAGCAGCTGAAGTCCGGGCAGATCCCCTGCCTGGTTGCGACCTCGTCGCTCGAGCTGGGGATCGACATGGGAGCGGTGGACCTGGTGATCCAGGTCGAGTCGCCGAAGTCGGTCAGCCGTGGCCTTCAGCGGATCGGCCGGGCCGGGCACGGACTCGGCGAGGTCTCCAAGGGCCGGATCTTTCCCAAGTTCCGCGGCGACCTTCTGGAGAGCGCGGTGGTCACCCAGCGCATGCGCTCCGGCGAGATCGAAGAGACGGTGATCCCGGCCAATCCGCTCGACGTGCTCGCCCAGCACCTGGTCTCGATGGCCGCACTCGACAAGTGGCCGACCGCCGACGCCCTCGAGCTGGTCAAGTCCACCGCATCCTTTGCCGAAATTTCGCAGGAGCTGTTCGAGAACGTGCTCGACATGCTCGACGGCCGTTACCCGTCGGACCGCTTCGCCGAACTTCGCCCCCGGCTGGTCTGGGACCGGACCGAAGGCACGATCGAGGGCCGCAAGGGCGCCCGCTCGCTGGTCGTGACCAATGCCGGCACGATCCCCGATCGCGGCCTCTACGGGGTCCACCTTCCGGACGGCCGCCGGGTCGGTGAGCTCGACGAGGAGATGGTCTACGAGGCCCGGGCCGGGCAGGTTTTCCTGCTGGGCGCCTCGAGCTGGCGGATCCAGGAGATCACACGCGACCGGGTGATCGTGATCCCGGCGCCCGGAGTGCCAGGGGCGATCCCGTTCTGGCGCGGTGACGGCATCGGCCGTCCGGCCGAGCTGGGCGAAGCGATCGGTGCCTTCAGCCGCGAAGCGGTTGACGCCGACCCGGTCGAGCTGGAGAAGACCCACCACCTCGATCCGCTGGCCGCGCGCAACCTGGTCGCCTACCTCCAGGAGCAGCAGGAGGCGACCAGGGTGGTGCCCTCCGACCATACGATCGTGATCGAGCGCTTCCGCGATGAGATCGGCGACTGGCGGCTCTGCGTGCTCTCGCCCTTCGGTGGACGGGTTCACTCGGCCTGGGGCATGGCGATCGCCCGCAAGCTGCGCGACCAGGAGGGCCTCGAGGCCGACGCGATCTACTCCGATGACGGCATTGCGATCCACTTGCCGGATGCCGACGAGGCCCCCTCCAGCGACCTGGTCCTGATCGAACCGGACGAGCTCGAAGACCTGGTCGTGCGCGAACTCGGCACCTCGGCCCTGTTCGGGGCTCGCTTTCGCGAGAACGCCGCTCGCTCGCTGCTGATCCCCAGGGCCTATCCGGGCAAGCGCACTCCGCTCTGGCAGCAGCGTCTCAAGTCCCAGAGCCTGCTCGAGGTGGCTCAGGACTTCCCCCGGTTCCCGGTCATCCTCGAGACCTACCGCGAATGCCTGCAGGACGTTTTCGACCTGCCGGCGCTGGACCGGCTGCTCAGGGGCATCCACTCGCGCGAGATCTCGCTGGTCGAGGTAGAGACCCCGACCGCCTCTCCGTTCGCCTCCTCGCTGCTGTTCGATTACGTCGCCACCTACATGTACGAAGGCGATACGCCCAACGCCGAGAGGCGGGCGACCGCGCTGTCACTGGACCGCGAGCTGCTGCGAGAGCTGCTCGGTCAGGACGAACTGCGGGAGCTGATCGAGCCGGACGCGCTGCTCGAGGTCGAGGAGTCCCTCCAGCACCTGAGCGGGCACGGCCGGGCCGAGGACCGCGACGCCCTCCAGCAGATCCTGCGCCGCCTCGGAGACCTGACCATCGGGGAGATCGAGGCGAGGGTGGCCGAGGGCTACTCCGGTCGCTCGATGATCGACAACCTGGTCAAGGAGCGGCGTGCGGCCGAGGTCCGGGTGAACGGCGAAGCGCGCTTCATCGCCTCCGAGGACGCCGGCATGTACCGCGACGCGTTGGGGGTATCGCCGCCGGGCGGGTTGCCAGCCACATGCCTGGAAGAAGAGCCCGAGCCCCTCGCGAACCTGTTCGCCCGCTACGCGCGCACCCACGGCCCTTTCCCCACGGTTCAACTGCGCGACCGCTACGGGATCGACCCGACCGCGGTCCTGAAGCAGCTCGAGGCCGAAGGCGTGCTGGTCCGCGGCGAGATCCTGCCGGGAGGCACCGAGCGCGAGTGGTGCGAGGCCGACGTGCTGCGCCGGGTGCGGCGGGCCAGCCTCGCCCACCTTCGCCAGGAGGTCGAGCCGGCCGATGCCCGGACCTACGCCCGCTTCCTGGCCTCGTGGCAGGGAGTGGACCGCTACCGCCGCGCAGGCGCAGGACCCGACCGGCTGCGGGAGGTCCTGGTGCCGCTGCAGGGGGTGGCGCTGACCCCGGCTGTATGGGAGCGGGACGTGCTGCCCCGCCGGGTCGGCAGCTACAGCCGGAACTGGCTGGACGAGCTCTGCACCAGCGGCGAAGTGGTCTGGATCGGCGCCGGGGCGATCGGCCGCAGCGACGGGCGCGTGGCGCTCTACTTCCGCGAGGACGTACGCCTGACC
>JBBRVF010000039.1:0-8266 GCA_038247145.1 Solirubrobacterales bacterium
ACGGCGTCCGAACAGTCTCGGTATCAGCACGGCCAGAGCGACAGCACTGATCGAGACGACCATCATCACCGTGCCGACCGCGTTGATCGTCGGCGAGACGCCGAACCTGATCATCGACCAGATCCGGACCGGCAGAGGCTGGGACTCCTCGCCGGTGGTAAAGAACGAGAGCACGAAATCATCGAAGGAGAGGGCGAAGACGAGCAGCCCGGCTGCGACCACGGCGGGCCAGAGCGCCGGCAGGAGGACGAGGCCGACCGAGCCCCACTTGCTGGCCCCGAGGTCCATAGCCGCCTCCTCGACTTCGACCCCGATCGTCGCCAGCCTTCCGCGGACCACGATCGTCACGTAGGAAATCGAGAAGGTGATGTGAGCCAGCACGATCGTCCAGAAGGAGAGCCCGATCCCGAGCTGGGAGAAGATCAGCAGCGCCGAGATGCCGGCGACGATCTCCGGGGTGATCAGCGGCACCAGCATCAGAAAGTTGGTCCCCTTGGCCGTATTCGAGTGGGCTCGTACGAGGCCGATCGCCAGAGCCGTGCCGGCGATCGTCGCGATCAGCATCGTGATCAGCGCGATCTCGATCGAGATGAACAGCGAGTCCCTCAGGGTCGGGTCGTTCCAGAACTCTTCGTACCAGCGGAAGGAGATCCCGTCCATCACCTGCAGCGACTTCTGGCTGTTGAACGAGAAGACGATCACGACCAGAATCGGGATGAACAGGTAGAGGTAGACCAGCCCGGTCCAGAGGCGCAGGAAGCGCGGCTTGTCGAAGGCCGATACTTCGTTCATATGACCGCCTCCGCTTCACCTTTGCCGGCTCTTCGCAGGTAGAAGACCATGAAGATCGCCAGGAAGGCCATCATCACCACGGTCAGCGCCGATCCGAAAGGCCAGTTGGACGCGGCGAAGAACTGGTCCTGGATCAGGTTGCCGACCATGTAGGTATCGGGGCCGCCCAGTAGCTGGGCCGAGACAAAGTCCCCCACGGTGGGCAGGAATACAAGCACCGACCCGGCGAGGATGCCCGCCTGCGTGGCGGGAATTGTGACGTGGATGAATGTCTGGAAAGAAGAGCCGTAGAGGTCCCTGCCGGCTTCGATGACCGAGCGGTCGAGCCTCTCGATCGAGGCATAGAGCGGAAGGATCATGAAGATCAGGTAGCCGTAAGTCAGTCCGGCGATAACCGCGAAAGGTGTATTGATGAACTGGACCGGCGCTTCGCTGAGGCCGAGGTCGACGATCGCGTTGTTGACCAGTCCTTCGTCGGAGAGCAGCGCAACCCAGGCATAGGTGCGGACCAGGTAGTTGACGAAGAACGGGATCACCAGGGCGGCGATCAGCACGTAGCGCCACTTGCCCCCGAAGCGGGCGATGAAATAGGCGACCGGGTAACCGATCAGCAGGCAGAGCACCACGGTGACCAGGGCGTAGCCGACCGACCTCAGCAGGACCGGCGCATAGACCGCGTTGAAGACGTCGGCGTAGTTGTCCAGCTGGAATCCGTAGACGCCGCGGCCGAAGTCATCGACCGAACCGAAGGAGAGCGCCAGGACCAGGCCGAGCGGAAGTGCGAACAGCAGCAGGATCCAGACCCCGCCCGGAGCGAGGAACCAGTTCCAGAAGCGCTCGGTCCTCAAGCCTTGACCTCCGTCCAGATCCGGTTCCACTCTTTTCGGGCTTCGGGGTCGTCGAGCCTGAACTCGTTTTCCCCTCCCTTCAGCTCGTCGAGGTTGACGTCGATCGACGGCTCGTCCTTGACCAGCTCCGCGAAAGCCTCGCGCCCGCCGGCGACCGGCTGCGGGTAACCGTTCCAGTTGACGTTGCGGAAGGCGTTCTTCGGCGCCAGCAGGTAGTCCATGAACAGCAGCGCGGTCCCGGGGCTCTTGGCGGTGACGGGGATGCACATCGCGTCGGTTCCGACCGGCACGCCTTCCTTGCAGGTTTCATAGGCGAAGATCGACGGATCGTCTACCTGGTTGCGGGCATAGACCAGATCGCCGTTCCAGGCCTGGGTGATCCAGGCGGCGCCCGAGACGAGGTTCGTACTGGAGTTGGTCGAGAATGCGCGCAGGCCCTCCTTCTGGTCGAGAAGGGTCTGTTTGGATACCTCGAGCTGATCCGGCTTGGCCGTATTGAGGTAGAAGTCGTTGATCAGGTTGGCCTGGCCGATGCCCTCCTGAAAGTCATCGAGCATGAAGATCTTGCCGTCGGCCTGCTCGTTGCTCATGTCGTTCCAGGACTCGGTCATGGTGTCGACCTTGTCGGTCCGCCAGGCGATTCCGGTCGTGTAATAGGTGTAGGGCAGTGAGAACTCCGCGTTCGGGTCGAACCACTGGGCCTGGAAGAAGGGCGAAATGTCGTCGACGTTGTTCAGGCCTTCGCGGTTGAACTGGAGGATCAGCTGCTCCTTGCGAAGCCGGTTTACGTACTCGCCGCTGGGGAAGATCAGGTCGTAGTTGCCACCGGCCCGCAGCTTGGTCATCATCGCTTCGAGGTTGTCGTAGTTGACCTCGGTCACCTCGACCCCGTACTTCTCGCCGAAGTCTTTCTTGATTGCCGGATCCATGTACTGGGCCCAGTTGTAGATCAGCAGATCGCCGTCGATCTTCGGCTCGACGATGTTGCCGGCCGCCGAGCGGTCGATCGGGCGGCCGACCGTGCAGCCGCTCACCCCGTAGGCAGCCAGGGCCAGACCGGCACCGGCTGCAAGTAGCTGCCGTCGGTTCAGTTCGATCTCCGACATCGACCCACCTTCCTCTCCTCGAGTGCGGTACGTGACAAATGTATTGCCTGCCGCCGAGCGGCGAGGGCGAAGTTCAATCGCTCAGTGCCGAGGGGGGCAGCCCCAGCTCGACCGCCATGCGCTCCGCGGCCAGTGTGCGGACCCGGTCCACGTCCATGGTCGGGTCCTCGACCAGCGCCCTCACACCGAGACCGTCGAGCAGCCCGATCGCGACGTCCGCGCTGGCCTCCGGATCGTCGCATGTGAACTCGCCGCACTCGACCCCGAAGCTGATCACCTCCAGCATCCAGTCGCGATATTTCTCGTAGAGGCGGGCCCCCATGGCGCGCAAAGACGGGTCCCGGGTCGCCCGCAGCCAGAGCTCGACCCAGAGCGCCCATTCGTTTCGCTGGCGGCCAGGAAGCGGCAGGCACTCGTCGATCATCACCCGGATCCGCTCGGTGGCCGAGGCGTCGGGGTCGGCGGGGTTGCCGAAGCGGTCCTCTGCTGCAAGCTCGTAGGAATGCATCAATGCCTGTTCGAGCAGTTCCTCCCTGGTCGAGAAGTAGTGATGCACCAGCGAGGTCGAGGCTCCTGCGCGCATTGCCACCCGGGCGATCCTGAGGTCGTCGATGCCCTTGTCGGCGATCACTTCGCAGGCAGCCTCGAGAATTCGATCGCGGGTCTGAGCGGACATCTCCTGAGCCTAGCTTCCGGGTCGGTCCCGGTTTCGGTGTGGGTGCCGGTGTCGCCTCACGAGGTGGCGGCACGCAGCTCCACGTCGTCCTGGATGACCGCCATCGCCGAGTTTCGTCCGTTCAGCGCGATCACGCTGCCGGCCGGATGCGTCGCCGCACCCGACAGGTAGAGGCCGTCAACAGGTGTCCTGGCGCTCAGCCTTCCTTCCCACATCTGGTCGGGAGTGACTTCGCCCTGGAAGATATTGCCGCCGGTGAGACCGACCCGGCTCTCGATGTCCGGCGGTCCGAGCACCTCGTGCTCGGCCACACATTCGCGGAAGTCCGGAGCGAAGCGCGAGATCAGGTCGATGAACTGGCCGGCCACCTCGTCCCGCCTCGAGTCCCAGTCGCCCTGGCTGAGGTCGTAGGGCGCGTACTGGCCGAAGACGCTCATCAGGTGCTTGCCCTCGGGGGCGACACTCGGGTCGTATCCGGTCTGGATGTAGATCTCGGCGAAGGCGACCGCGGGCTCCCCTGCGGCGCAGCGCTCGAAAGCAGCCTGGGCTTCGTCCATGGTTCCGCAGGCGTCGATCGTCGCCTGTGCGGTCCAGGTCTCGCCCGGGGTCGCGGTCCACTCCGGCAGCCGCTCGAGTGCGGCGTTGAACTTGACCACCGGGCTGCGGACTTTCCAGTCCTCCAGGCGCGACCGGTAGCCCGGGTCCATCTCATCCGGGCCAACCATCGAGAGCAGACGCTTCGGGTCGGCATTGCAGATCACGGTTCCGGCCTCGATCACGGTGCCGTCACCGCAGACCACTCCCCTTCCGGGCAGGATCTCCTCGACCTCGACCTCGCAGGCGATCTTCGCGCCGGCCTCGATCGCGGCGTCGGCGATCGCGAAGCTGACCATTCCCATTCCGCCTTCGACATAACCCCAGACCGGACCCTGACCTTCCAGGTCGCCCTGGTAATGCATCAGCTTGATCGAAGCGGTCCCCGGCTCATAGGGGCCGCCCCAGGTGCCGATCACGCCTTGGCCATAAAGTGCCGTTCGCAGCTTTTCGTTCTCGATGTAGCGGTCGAGCACGTCGGCGATCGAGTCCCTGAATACGAGATCGATCATCTCCTGGTCGCCGCCGAGGATGGCCTCGATCTCTTCCCGGGTGGGAGTGTCACCTACCCATGTATCGCGGTCGCCTTTACGCAGCAGGATCCTGACCTGGTCGAAGAGGTGCTCGTACTGCCAGTAGCCCTTCTGGTCGGCCGCCGAGACCCCGAGGTCGTTGAGGCTCTTCGTGGTCTGCTCGTCGTCGAGGAACTGCCCGAAGGAGGTGCCGTCCTCGAACGGCACCCAGAGGTTCGGGTCGGCGGTGAAGAACCGCAGTCCGCGCTTTCTGAGCTCGAGCTCGTCGATTACGAGGTTGTCCAGCAGGCCGACCACGTAAGCACAGGGGCTGACCACATAACCCTCATCGCCGAAGGGCCGCTCCAGCGTGCAGGCGCCGCCGATCCGCTCGCGGCGCTCCAGGACCAGAACCTGTTGGCCGGCCCTGGCCAGATAGGCCGCGGCAGTCAGGCCGTTGTGTCCGGCGCCGACCACGATCGAGTCCCAGCTCCGACCGGCGAGAGCGCCGAGCGGTTCCGGCATGCCGACCTCACCGAGGACCTCGGCGACCGGGTTCATGCTGCGACCTCCGCGACCGGTTGCTCGAGGGCTTCGAGGTACATGGTGGCGATGATCGAATCGAAGGCGTGGACCGTGCTTTCCTGGGCCGAGTACCTGCCGGCCCGGTAGTTGCGGGCGGTGATGCCCTTCTGGGTCAGCCCGCAGACGTACCAGTCCTGGCGGTTGGTCGTATCCCAGAACTCGATCGCATCGGAGGGGTCGAAACCCTCCGCCTCGACCGCGCGCTTCTCGAAAAACCACTCGCAGACCACCTCGGTCAGTCCCGGTCCGCGCGGATAGAGCGTATGCAGCATCACGTAGTCGGGATGCATCGAGACCAGGGCGTTGGGGAACAGCGCGAAGTAGAGGATCGCCTTTTCGTCTTCCTGGCTCAGACCCTCGATCCTCGGGCGGTTGGAGCGGTGGCCGCCGTCCTTGCCCATGGTGACTGCGCCATCGGCGGTCAGGTACATCGAGCCACCGCACCAGGAGCCGGCTCCGACCATGTCGTCGCCGCTCTGGTAGTTGCTGAGCGCGTTCAGTTCCGGATGGACTCCGGGGCAGTGGAGGCACTCGTTGTAGTTCTCGGCGATGCCTTTCCAGTTGGCCGCGACCGTGTAGTCGACCCGCCCGCCGCTGACCAGATCACCGTTGCGGTAGCGGTCAAGGTGTTCGACCAGGTCGCCGACCCAGGACTCGGGTTCTTCGGCGTCACCGCTCAGGTTGACCAGGATCAGGCCGCCGACCACGGCCAGCCTGACCGGAATCAGGCCGAAGCAGGAGAAGTCGAAGTCCTCGATCCCGTCCATGTGGGGGGCGGCGATCAGCGATCCGTCGAGCCCGTAGGACCAGGCGTGGTACGGGCACTGCAGCCGCCGCTTGACCTCACCCTCGCCGTCCTCGACGATGCGGGCCCCGCGGTGGCGGCAGACGTTGAGGAAGGCTCGTACCTTTCCGTCTTCCCCACAGACCACCACGACGCTGTCGTCGCCGATCTCCCGCATCAGGTACTGGCCCTGGCTGCTGACCTGGGAGGTGTGGCCGAAGCAGATCCAGCCGTCGGTGAAAACGTTCTCGATCTCCCACTCGAAGACCGACTGCGCGGTGAAGGCCCGCGGCGGCAGCATTGACGCCTTCTCGAGCGGTGCGAGCGTGCGCCTGACGTCTTCAGGGTCGAGGTCGAGGCGCACCGGCGCCCCTGCGTTACCGCCGTTGCGGTGGTCGAAGCCGCTTGACGTACTCATCTTTCCGGGGCGTCCTTTCAAAACCTTCGCCGTATTTCAGACCGCTCCTCGTCGGCCTGACGCGACTATAGCCACAGTTGACCTTGTAGTCAATCGCATGTAGGCTCGCCCGCCATCGGACCGTGAAAGACGGCTGACAAGATGAACAGCGAGGGGAAGAGCAAGCCATGAACGACAGTCCTGCCGGCAGCGGCGGTCTCAGCGACCGCGCGCGAGACATCCAGAAACGGGCTCGAGGCTTCGTCGAAGACGTACTGATCCCGCTCGAGGAAGAAGCGGAAATGCTGCATGGACGGCTGCCGGAATCAACGGTCGCCAACGTAAAGCGGGAGGCGATCGCCGCCGGGCTGGCCGGCGGACTCCACCTGCCCGAATACGGAGGCCAGGACTTCAGTACGACCGAGTGGTTCCTGGTCGAAGAGCAGCTTGGCCGCTCTACGAATGCGATCAGCTGGCACATCCCCAACGCCTACAACGTCTGGCGACATGCCAGCGAAGAACATGCAGAACGCTGGCTGAGGCCGGCCCTGCGCGGAGAGGTCCGTGACGCCTACGCGGTGACTGAGAAGAACGCCGGCTCGGACCCCTCCGGGATCGAGGCCACCGCCCGCCGCAGCGACGGCGGTTTCGTGATCAACGGCGAAAAGTGGTTCGTCACATCAGGCGACGTCGCCTCGGTGCTGATCGTGATGGCCAACCTGGTCGAGGACGGCGAAAAGCTGCCGACCCTGTTCGTGGTCGACAAGAGCCTGCCCGGGATCGAGACGCTCGACGACCCGGCCTTCACCCACAGCTACCCCGACGGTCATCCGACCATCCTTTTCACCGACGTCGAAGTAGGACCCGACGACGTGATCGGCGGCGTCGGCGGTGGCGACGACCTCCAGCGCAAGTGGTTCTCGGAGGAGAGGCTCGGCATCGCCGCACGCGGCATCGGCTCGATGTGGCGGTTGCTCGACGAGACCGTTGACTGGGCGGTCGGCCGCGAGCAGGGCGGCTCCAGGATCTTCGACCACCAAGGAGTTTCTTTTCCACTAGCCGATTCGGCAGCCGATGCGGCCGCGGGCCGGGCGCTGACCCTGGGCGTGGCCGAGTTGATCGAATCCGGCGGCGACGAGAAGGTCTGTCACCACCGGGCCTCGATGGCCAAGCTGTTCGTTTCCGAAGCCGCCTGGCGCTGCGCCGACCGCTGCGTCCAGGCTTTCGGCGGCCGCGGCTACATGCGCTCGAACGTCGCCGAGCGTTTCCTGCGGGAGTTGAGAGTGGACCGGATCTGGGAAGGCACCAGCGAAATCCAGCGCCTGATCATCGCCCGCGGCCTCGAGAAGCGCGGGATCGAAACGCTGCTTCGCTGAGCGAGCGATGAAGCCGCCCTCGCCCGACCCCTCCCCACTCTTCTCCCCGGCCTCGATCGCGGTTGTCGGCGCCACCGAACGGCCGGGCTCCTACTCGGACACGATCGTCCGCAACCTCGACCAGTCCGGCTACGAAGGCGTGGTCTGGGGGATAAACCCCGGGCGCGAGAGCGTCTACGGTCACCCCTGCCTGCCCAGCCTGCTCGACCTGCCGGAACCGGTGGACGCGGTCGCGGTGGCGATTCCCGCCCCCCTTGTGCCGGGGGCCGTCGGCGAAGCGATCGAGCGCGGCTGCGGCGGAGCGGTCGTGGTCTCGGCCGGCTTCGGCGAAGTCGAAACCGGCAGGCGGCTGGAGGCGGATCTGAAACGCATGTCCCTGGAAGCCTCATTCCCGCTTTGCGGTCCGAACGGCAACGGCATCGTCTCGGTCGCGGCGGGATCCTCGATCTGGGGTGACTCGCTTCCCCCGATGAGCTCCGGCCCGGTTGCGGTGATCTCCCAGAGCGGCAACGTCGCGGTCAATGCGGTCGGCTCCAGGCGCGGCATCGACTTCCACACGATCGTCTCGACCGGCAATCAGGCCGTGCTCGACATGG
>JBBRVF010000040.1:0-8144 GCA_038247145.1 Solirubrobacterales bacterium
AAAGCACCTCGGCGGCATTCTCGACGTCGACTCGGCCGACAAAGCCGCCCGGTTCGTTAACCTCTGCGACGCGTTTTCGATCCCGCTGCTCTTTCTGCAGGACGTGCCCGGCTTCATGGTCGGATCGAAGGTCGAGCAGCAGGGCATCATCCGCCACGGCGCAAAGATGCTCTACGCGGTCTCGAGGGCGACGGTGCCGAAGATCACCGTGCTGGTGCGCAAGGCCTATGGCGCCGGTTACTACGTGATGTGCGGCCGGGCCTACGAGCCCGACCTGATCGTCGCCTGGCCCGGGGCCGAGATCTCGGTCATGGGCGCCGAAGGCGCGGTCAACATCATCGGTCGGGGTGCGATTGACGCTTCGGACGATCCCGAGGCGACGCGGGAGGCGATGCTGAACGCGGTCCGCCAGCAGATCGACCCTTACATCGCGGCCGGCAACGCGATGATCGACGACATCATCGACCCGCGTGAGACCCGCCAGACGATCATCAACGGTCTGCGCATGTCGAAGAACAAGAAGGTCGAGCGTCCCTGGAAGAAGCATGGAGTGATGCCGGTATGAGCCGTTTCGAAGACCCCGTGATCATCAGCAACTCGATCTCCGGGGTGATCGCCAACCGCGACCAGTGCCCGGCCATTCCGTACACGCCGGAGGAGTACGCGGCCGAAGCCCGGCGAGCGGTTGACGAAGGCGCCTCGCAGATCCACATCCACGCCCGCAAGCCTGATGGCACGCCGTCCTGGGATACCGAAGACTTCCAGGCGATCACCGAGGCGATCCGCTCCGAGGTCGGTGACGTGATCATCAATTATTCGACCGGCGCGATCGGGGTACCGATCGAGCAGCGGATCGAGTACCTGAGGGCCTGCCGTCCGGATGTGGCCGCACTCAACATGAGCTCGATGAACTACGCCAAATACTCGCGCCGGCGCAAAGAGTTCGTCTTCAAGGCGGTCTTCGAGAACAGCTTCGATTCGATCATCGAGTTCATCACGGCGATGAACGAGCTCGGCATCCAGCCCGAGCACGAATGCTTCGACGCCGGCCACGTGGCCAACGTCGATCCGCTGATCGACATGGGGCTGCTGGAGGAACCGCTGCAGATTTCACTGGTCATGGGGGTGACCGGTGGCATCCGGCCGACCCCGGGGAACGTCGGCGTGATGGCCGATCAGATCCCCGGGGGGCCGGAGGGTCCAAACAACTGGCAGGTGATCGGGATCTCGCGCGATCAATGGAAGCTGCTTTCCGCGGCGATCGCCCTCGGCGGCAACGTACGGGCCGGGGTTGAAGACAACCTCTACCTGCCCGACGGCTCGATGGCCCGCTCCAACGGTGACTTGGTAGGCAAGGCCCGTCAGATGGTCGAGGATGCCGGCCGCAAGGTGGCGACCGTGGCCGAAGCGAGGGACTTGCTCGGTCTGACGAAGGCCTGAGCCGGAGAGCGGGAAGGCAACATGGCCCCACTGACCGGAATCACCGTTCTGGACCTGACCCGGCTGTTGCCGGGGGGGTTCTGCACCCAGATGCTGGCCGACTTCGGTGCCGAGGTGATCAAGGTCGAAGACACCGGCGCCGGTGATTACATTCGCCAGGCACCGCCCTACTACGAGCCGGATCCGGGAAGCGAAACGACTGACGTTTCCAGCACCCGCTCGGCGCTCTACCTGTCGCTCAACCGCTCGAAGCGCTCGATCCGGCTGGACCTGAAGAGCGACGACGGCCGTGAAGCCTTCATGCGGCTGGTCGAGGGCGCCGACGTGGTTGTCGAAGGCTTCCGGCCGGGGGTGACCGAAAGGCTCGGGGTCGATTACGAAAGCGTGAAGGGGGTCAATCCCGGCATCGTCTACTGCGCGATCACCGGCTACGGTCAGGACGGCCCCAGCCGCGACCGCGCCGGCCACGACCTCAACTACCTCGGCTCGACCGGCATGCTGGCGATGACCGGTGCCGCCGACGGTCCGCCGGTGCAGCCGGCCGGCCAGATCGGCGACCTCGGCGGCGGTGCGATGGGTGCCGCCTTCGGCATCCTGACCGCCCTGTTCGAAAAGCAGCGGACCGGCATTGGCCAGATGGTCGACATCTCGATGACTGACGGTGCTCTTTCCTGGCTGGCGATGCCGGCCGCCGCCTGGCTCGCCGACGGCCAGGTTCCCGGCCGCGGGGCGTCGATCCTCAATGGTGGAGTCTGCTGTTACCTGCCCTACGAAGCGGCCGACGGCTGGGTTTCCTGCGGGGCCCTCGAGCCAAAGTTCTGGAGGGCCTTCTGCGAAGGCACCGGCAACCCCGAGCTGATCGAGATCCAGTTCGACAAGCCAGGAAGCGAGGGATGGGCGAAGGTCGCCGCTGTCTTCAGGGAGCGAAGCCGGGAACAGTGGAAGGCCTTCAACGACGGATACGACTGCTGCATCGAACCGATTCTCGAGCTGGACGAAGCGCTCGACTCGGACCTCGTTCGCGAGCGCGCCATGGTGGTCGAGTTCGAGCAACCGGGCCTCGGCACGGTCCGACAGCTCGCCAACCCGGTCAAGCTCTCGGAAACGCCGGCCCTCGACCCGCGCCCCGCCCCGGGCATCGGCGCCGACACCAACGAGGTGCTTTCCGAGGCCGGCTTCAGCGAAGCCGAGATCTCGGCTCTGGTCGATTCCGGCGCGGCTGCGGGACCGGGTGGCGACCCTGCTGGTGGCGGCGCGGAGGGCTTCCGCGCATGAGCACGGTCCAGCACACGACCGGCACTGGTGAGCAGCTGCTGAAGATGTCGGAGCTGGTCGAAGCCTCGGGCGTTCCCGGAGCGACGATCAAGCACTATCTGCGCGAGGGTCTGCTGCCAGAGCCGATCAAGACGAGTCGCAACATGGCGTACTACCGCCCCGAGACGGTCGAGCGGATCGAGGTGATCAAGCGGCTGCAGGAGGAGCGCTTCATGCCATTGAAGGCGATCCGGGCCGTGCTTGCCGAGGATCCCGGGCAGGCGAAGGCCCTGCTCGAGGTCGAGGACAGGATCATCGACCGGGCTTTTGCGACCGAGCGCAAGCGCACCAGCGCGACGGAGGTTCGCGCGGCCTACGGCATGCCGGCCGAGGTTCTCGACCGGCTGGCCGAGATCGGCATCCTCACTCCGAACAGCCGGGGCTATTCCCCGTCCGACGTCAGCATCATCGAGGCGATCTCGCGCTTCCGGGCCAGCGGTTACGACGAGAAGGTCGGCTTCACCGTCTACGACACCCTGCGGTACAAGAGTGCGCTTGAGAGCCTGGTCAAGGAAGAGGTGGACGTACTGATGGACCGCCTCGAAGGCGAGATGCCGCCTGACCGCGCGGTCGAGCTGATCGAGTCCGGCGCCGAACCGCTTCGCGACTTCATCGCCGCCCTCCACACCAAGCTGATGGTCGAAGAGGTGGAACGCCGCCGCTGATCCCGGGGCAGGCCACGAGGGTCAGGGCCGCCGTCGAAACGGGACCGGTTCCGGGCTCAGGAGTGGCCGGTCGGTACTTCCGGGTCGGGATCCTGACGGCCGGGCTCCGCGTCGGCTGAGGTGCCGTCGCCATTCGACCCGTTCTCCTCCGGCAGATCGAACTCGAAGGTGCCTCGGGTCACCGAGAGGATCTGCTCTGCCAGCAGCGAGCTGTCTTGCGGATCAACCGGAGTGGCCCTGATCTGGAGTACGACCTCGTCGCGGTCGATCTCCTCCAGCCAGATGTGGGGCTCGCGAAGGGTAGGCACGGTGATTGCCTGCTTCAGCATTTTCTGAACGACCCGGGGGCTGGTGTGGCTGTCGAAGCGGGCCTTGACGTCGATGCCCTTCGGTTCCCGCAGCGGCACTATCGCCAAACTGAGCAGCACATTGTTGGGGACCATGATCCGGTCCTTGCCGTCGAGGATCGAGGTGTGGAAAAGCCCAAGCGAGCTGACCGTGCCCTCGATCGAACCGGCCAGCCCCACACCGATCAGCCGGACCTTCTCGCCGACCTTGAACGGTCGCGTCCCCTGGAGCACGACCCCTGCGAAGATGTTGCCGAGGGTCTGCTGGGCGGCGAGACCGAGGACCACTGCGGTGAAGGCACCGCCGACGGCGAGCGTGCTCGTATTGACTCCGGCGATGTGGAGCGCAATCGCTCCGACCAGCACGATCGTGAGCAGCTTGATCACGAACAGGACCGTGCCGGCGGTGCTCGGGTCCATCCGGCGCAGGATCGTCGGCGTGAGCGACCGACCGAGCGCACTCGCAAAGCCCCAGCCCAAAATGAACAGCAGCAGGGCCGTGATGATGCGAACCTCGAGCAGGTTGTCGGGGAAGAGGTCGCGACGACGCCCGAAGATCAGGAGGACGGCGACGATCAGCAGCGAGTAGATGATCAGCTGCGTCCAGGCGGTGCGGATCCTGGCGGGCTCGATCTGTTCGCTCAGCCCCGCGTCATGCCAGGCTTCGGTACGGGTCTCGAACATCCAGGGCGGAGTCCGCCCGGGGTCGGTCGGAGCGGGACCGGCTTCCTTTTTCTTTCCGAACAGTCTGGCCATAAGCAGCGACCGAGCTTAACGACGGCCGTAACCGCAGGCTAAACGCTGGGGGAGGGCCCCGTCCGGTCCGCCGGCCTCAGGGGAAGCCGTTCCAGCCGGCGGCGTAGCAGGGGTTCGGGCCACAGGGGTTGGTCACCTTGCCGTTGGTATCGATGAAGTCGGCTATCTGCTTGCGCGCCAGGGGCGACTCTTCGATCACAGTGTCATGCGGATTCTGGCCGAACGAGTTGTTCGGAGCCGTATTCGCGAGCGGCGCCGGGTCGGTTCCCCAGATCGTCTTGCTCGGCGGGTTTCCGGGTGGGTTGGTCCGCTTCGGTCCGGTATCCCATACGAAGAATGCGTTGCCGTCGGCGGCAGGACCGTTCAGGTCCCCCAGGATCTCGTGGCCGTAGAACGGATCGACAGCTCCGGCTGCGAGCCGGTTGGCGTCCAGCGTCGGTGCCCGCAGCGGAGCGCCGATCGTGCGGGCTTCGACTTCGGTCGTGACGTTGGCCACCTCGTGGTCGCCCCAGGCCATGACCAGCATCACCTTGTGCTCCGGTGTATTCGGCAACTCGTCGTCGGTCATCTGGTTGGCGTAGCCGTTCGGCTCTCCCCGGTCCCACAGCATCTGCATCAGCGAGAAGATCAGCGGGCGCTCGATCTCCTGGTTGTAGCTCGGGTAGAGCACGGCGGCGTACGAGGTGAAGTCGGAGCTGCGCTGGAGCAGGGTCGAGTAGTTGATCCCCGGTACGTAGAGAACCGACCGGGTCACGTCGGGAGAGATCGCCGTCAGCGCACCGCCGGCGATGCCGCCCTGGCTGTTTCCGTAGTAGAAGACCTCCTCGGTGTCGATGACCGAGACGCCGTTGAACTTGAAGGCGGGGTCGTCGGTGAAGCCGTCTTCGTGGATCAGCAGGCGTCCCAGGTACAGGAAGTTGAGGAATCCCTGCTGCAGGCGGTCCGGGATGGCCGGGAACTTCGAGAGGTCCTGCAGCGCGGCGATCGCCGTGGGGATGTCGTCGTGAAACGGGTTCTGGTCGTCGCTGGCCGACATTCCGATCCAGTCGGTGGCGCAGACCAGGACGCTGTTCTCGTCGCCCAGCTCACGAACGTTGCCCGAGCTGGCCTCGTAGAACTCGTTGAACAGTCCGTGGCCGTAAAGCGACGGACGTGCAGTCTGGACGACTTCGCCTCCGGCGATCGATGACTTCGGGATGTTGCAGCGGAATCTTGCGGTGAAGGTGTTTCCGGGGATGCGGATCGGCTTCTGGTCGGCGTCGAGGTCGAAGGTCGACCCGGTCGGGCAACCGGCTTCGTTCAGGTAGCAGGGCACCTCGAAGGTTCCGTCGACCTGGCGGGCGACATTCGGCCTGCCGGGTGGATCGTCGATCGCATCTGTGATGGTGAACTCCGGGGAAGCACCCTGGACGACACCGTCGGCGAGGTTGTTGTCACCGAGCAGGCCGAAGGCCCGGTCCCTGATCGAGAGCATCCTGCCGGTCAGGTTCTCCGTGCTGGCGACGGTGAAGTCCCAGGCCAGATAGAGCGAGCTGCGCTTGACCCCTTCGGCGGCGAGTGTCTTGAAGATCGATTCGTAGTTCGCCCGGCGCGCCTCGATCGTCTTGTTGTTGGTGCGGTCGTTGTCCCGGTAGACCCTGAAACCGGCCGGCGGGGAGATCGTCTTGCCGGCCGATTCCTTCAAGTTGCGCAGCGCGACGATGTAGCGCTGGCCGTTTTCGAGGTTCTTGCCGGGGCGGATGATCAGGTTGCGGAACTTGTCCTGGGTCGCGTTCGAGTCGAGTTCTCCCCAGATCAGCTGGCGCTCGCCGGTTTCGGCGTTGATCAGCAGGGCCGGCTGGTTCTGATCGTAGGCCCTGCTCATCTCGCCCTCGGGCACGATCCCGGTGGTGTCGAAGGCGGCCTGGTTGTCCATTCCGGGGATCCGGACCGTGATCGACTGGCCCGGGCTGAAGCCGTCGGACTGGTTCAGTTCGGTGACGTCGATGTTGTTCTTGAAGGCGGTGCTGACCGGGGTCGAGTCGGCGGCGAGGTTGACCCGCCTTCCGGTTTCGCTCGAGTCGTCGCTGCGGGTGAAGTAATCGTTCGGAAACGGTGCCAGGCAGGCGTTGCCGTCGGCGTCGATGAAGTCACAGCTTGCGGCTTCGCTCAAGTCAACGTCCCTGGGAACGCTGCACCGGGACTTCTGTCCCTTGAGCCTCTTGACGGTCCTGCTCTTGCTGCTCTTCTTGCCGGAGCGCACGGTCGTCTTCAGGCGGAGCTTCGGGCTGCCGCAGTTGAGGGCCACGGAACGGGCTGCGGGGTTCAGCCTGACGGCCACCCTGGCCTGTTTGCCGGCCTTGATCGTCACCTTCTGCCTGCCGCCGGTGGTCCACTTCGACCACGGCTGCTTGACCTGGACCTGGAGCTTGACCTTGGCTTTCTTCGGACCCTTCTTGCCGGTCTTCAGCTTCAGCTGCACCTTCGCCCTGCCGGACGAAAGGGAGGACTGGGACCTGGTCAGGAACTTGGCCTTCACCTTGACCGACTTCTTCGAAGCAGAGGAGGTAGCCCCGTCAGCGGCGCCGGCGCCGGCTGGACTGAGCAGCACGGCAGCAAGCACCATGAAGACCAGAAAGAACATCAGGCCGACGGCACGTCGAACTGCCCGCGAAGAAGTTGCATTCGTCGCATTCGAGTACAGATCCATTGGTGACTCCCCTTTTCGTATCGATGCGGCGAGTGCTTCCCCCCGCCCCTCTTCCCACGGACACCGTAGAGCCGGTAGCCCGGACTGTCAAATCTCTCCCGCCGGACCCCGCCGGCCCGGCAACGGTGAGCAGTCTACTGTCACCGGCGGAGACCGGAATCGATCGGGTTCCTTGACGTAGCGTCACGGTGTTATCCTCCAACCGCTCCGAATGAAGGTTCGCAGTGTTGACAGGGAAGTGCAGGAGGTGGCCGCCACAGCCGCCGCAACGACTCGAGAGGAATTCCTTGAAGCTGATCCGTCTGATGGTCGCCGTCATGGCTCTGTCCATGGTCTTCGGCGCGACCGCCGCCAACGCCGACGCCGCCAAGCCGAATTACAACAAGCAGGCGAAGAAGAAGGCCAAGAAGAAGTGCAAGGCCAAGCAGGACAAGGCGAAGAAGAAGTGCGTCAAGAAGAAGACGAAGAGGTTCAAGAAGCAGTTTAAGAAGAAGGCCAGGGCCAAAGCCAAGCGTGAACGTCAGCGCGAGAAGAAGAACCCGAAGGTCACGATCCGCACTACCGAGTACGGCATCCCGAGGATCGTCGCCGACTCCTACCGCGGCCTCGGCTACGGCTACGGATACTCGCTGGCCAGGGAGAACATCTGCTCGATGGCCGACATCTACACCACCGTGCGCGGTGAGCGCTCGAAGTACTTCGGACCGGACGGATCCTGGCAGCTGACCGGCAACGGCATCTCCTATACCAACCTCGAGGCCGATTTCGCCCACAAGCGGGTGATCGAAGAGGATACGATCGGCAAGGTCCTGAGGAAGGGCGGCATCAACGCGCCCAACAAGGACGTCAAGGAGGTCGTCCGCGGCTACGTCAAGGGCTACAACAAGTACCTGGCCAAGACCGGGGTGGGCAACCTGCCGGACGAGACCTGCA